>NZ_LZKD01000236.1:0-19068 GCF_001668695.1 Mycobacterium sp. E2497 | reverse complement strand
GCCAATACGCGCTCCGCGACGGCGATCTGCTGTTCCTTGGTGGCCAATTCCGCCGACGGGGCGTACTGTCCGCCGCCGTGCGCCGCCCGCTCCGGTGCAACTGGCCGGCTTCGACCAGCCGGCTCCTCCGGCCGACGTGCCGCCCGCGCCCCCGGCCGACGTGCCGCCCGCGCCCCCGGCCGACGCCATGCCGCCCGCCGCTCCGGCGGACCTGCCCCCGGCGCCTCCCGCCGACGTGCCGCCGGCGCCCCCCGCCGACGACTTCCGCGGCTTCGTGCCGGCCAACATGCCGCAGGAGGTTTCCACGGTCGGCTACACGAAGCAGCTGTGGGACGCCATCCGGGCGCAGGACATTCAGGGCAACGACGCGCTGGACGCGATCGCGCAGCCGTCCCCGGCCACCTGAGTTCCGCAAGTCAGACTGCCCGGCACGCCTCGAACGTCGACGCTTCGGGGCGTGCCGGCATTCCAATCGTCACGGCGTTACGCCGAGCCCACCCATTCTTCTGTCCCGTCGTCGAAGAACTGGTGTTTCCACACCGGTAGCCGCGCCTTGATCTCGTCGACCAGCAGGGCACAGGTCGCGAACGCCTCCTCGCGGTGGTCGGCGGCCACCGCCGCCACCAGCGCCGCCTCGCCGATGCGCAGCACCCCGATCCGGTGGCTCGCCGCAACGGCGCGCACCCCGCTCGACTGTTCCGCGACGTCGGAGACCACCTTGGCCAACACTTGCTCAGCCGACGGATGCGAGGAGTACTCCAGCCGCACCACCCGACGCCCGCCGTCGTGGTCCCGGATCATGCCGACGAAGCCGACGATGGCGCCGGCCGACTGATGGCCCACCAATTCTTCGTGCTCGGCCAAGAAGATCGGGTGATCGGTCATGGCCGCGCGGACCACGAGCGTCATTGCTGGTGATCTCCTCCGGCGAGCTGATCGAGCGCGTGATCGAGCACGTCGGCGAGCACACCCAGGCCGTCGCGCACCCCGCCGGGTGAACCCGGCAGGTTGACGATCAGCGTCCGGCCCGCCACGCCGCAAACGCCGCGTGACAACACCGACGTCGGCACCTTGGGCAGCCCCGACCGGCGAATGGCGTCGGCCAGCCCCGGGACCATGTAGTCCAGCACCGCCACGGTCTGGTCGGGGGTGCTGTCGCTCGGCGAGATGCCGGTGCCGCCGGAGGTGATGATGAAGTCCACGCCGTCGCGGACCGCCTTGCGCAGGGCGTCGCCCACCGGATCACCGTCGGCGACCACCTCCGGCTCGGGGAACGAAAACCCCCGCTCACCGAGCCATTCGGCGATGATCGGCCCGCACCGGTCGTCGTACACTCCCGCCGACGCGCGAGTCGAGGCGATGATGATGCGGGCGGATCGGGTGCCCATCACCTCTCCCACGTTCCGGTCTTGCCGCCTTCCTTGCGCAGCACCCGAATGCCATCGAGGCGTGCGGCAGGGTCGACCGCTTTGATCATGTCGTAGAGCGTCAGTCCGGCCACGCTGACGGCGGTCAGCGCCTCCATTTCCACGCCCGTGCGGTCGGTGCTTCGGACCGTCGCGGTGATCTCGATGTCGGACTCCCCCACGGTGAATTCCACGTCGACTCCGGTGAGCGCCAACTGGTGGCAGAGCGGTATCAGGTCGCTGGTGCGCTTGGCCGCCAGGATGCCCGCCACCCGGGCGGTGGCCAGTGCGTCGCCCTTGGGCAGGTCCCCGGCCGAGATCAGCTCCACGACGCGCGGCGACGTGTGTAAGGCACCCGCGGCGACGGCGGTGCGCTTGGTCGCGCCCTTGTCGCTGACGTCGACCATGTGCGCCGCACCACGGTCATCCAGGTGTGACAGCGCGCCCGGAGGGGATTCACCCGACGTCCAGCTCGCCGGGGGCTTGGCGGCCTCGGAGGCCCTAGCCATCCTGGCGCCTACCGGTTAACGACGGTGACCGGGTGCAGGTAGGGCAGGTCCGTGGAGGGCAGCGGGAACACCATCTCGCCGAAGGGCGACAACGCCCCCGTCCGGTCGGTCACGAGTTCGCTCACCGCGTGGTCGTCGGGGTCCGTCGTCGGCCACCCGTTGTCGACATACCTGGTTTTGCGGGCTTTGCCCTCAGCAGTGTCAGCCACGCCGTCCATTCTGACAGGTCGCTCTTGCGCGCGTCGTGCAAGATCGCCAGTTCGGCCGACGAGCTGCCGGCGTTCGTTGCCTGCTCAGCACCCGCCGACTGTTTTACGCTGGTCAGCAATGACCGACAACACCCCGGATATTCCGCTGGGGTCGTGGCTGGCCGACTTGCCCGACGAGCGGCTGATCCGCCTGCTAGAGCTGCGGCCGGACCTCGCCCAGCCGCCGCCCGGCAGCATCGCTGCGCTGGCCGCCCGCGCGCAGGCCCGCCAGTCGGTCAAGGCCGCCACCGACGAGCTCGACTTCCTGCGGCTGGCGGTGCTCGACGCGTTGTTGGTGCTGCAGGCCGATGCCACGCCGGTGCCCACGGCAAAACTGTTCGCCCTGATCGGTGAACGCGCTCCCGAGTCCGACGTGATGGGGGCGTTGGACGATCTCCGGGAGCGCGCGCTGGTCTGGGGCGATGCGGCGTTGCGCGTCGCACCCGACGCCGGCGCCGCCCTGCCGTGGCACCCGGGCCAGGTCACCCTCGAGGCCGCGTCTCGCACCGGCGAGGAGATCGCCGGTCTCATCGACGGGTTGACTCGGGCGCAGCTCGACGTGCTGGAGAAGCTCCTCGAGGGTTCCCCGTTGGGCCGCACCCGTGACGCCGCGCCCGGCGCCCCCGCGGACCGGCCGGTGCCCCAGCTGCTGGCGATGGGCCTGTTGCGACGCATCGACGCCGAGACGGTGATCCTGCCCCGCCACGTCGGGCAGGTGCTGCGCGGCGAACGGCCCGGGCCCATGCGACTGACGGCGCCTGACCCGGTGGTGTCGACCACCACCACCGACGACGTCGACGCGGCGGCGGCTGGGGCCACCATCGACCTGTTGCGCGAACTCGACGTTCTCATCGAAACTCTGGCCGCCGCACCGGTTTCCGAGCTACGCAGCGGCGGGTTGGGAATTCGTGACGTCAAACGGCTCAGCAAGACCACCGGCATCGACGAGTCACGGCTGGGGCTCATTCTCGAGGTGGCGGCCGCGGCCGGCCTGATCGCGAGCGGGATGCCCGACCCGGAACCGGCCACCGGCGAGGGGCCGTACTGGGGGCCGACCGTGGCCATCGACCGGTTCACGGCCATGCCCACCGCCGAACGCTGGCAGCTGCTGGCCAGTAGCTGGCTCGACCTGCCGAGCCGGCCGGCCTTGATCGGAACCCGCGGTCCCGACGCCAAACCCTATGGCGCCCTGACCGATGCGCTGTACTCGACCGCCGCGCCGCTGGATCGCCGGCTGTTGCTGGGCACGCTGGCGCAATTGCCCGCGGGCGCCGGCGTCAACGCCGCCGAGGCGTCGGCTGCCCTCGTGTGGCGGCGACCGCGCTGGGCCAGGCGGTTGCAGCCGGGGCCCGTGGGCGACCTGCTGGCCGAGAGCCAGGCGTTGGGGCTGGTGGGACGGGGGGCGCTCAGCACCCCTGCTCGGGCACTACTGGACGAAGGCGCCGACGCCGCGGTCGACGCCATGGCGCGGGCCCTACCCAAACCGATCGATTACTTCCTGATCCAGGCCGACCTGACCGTCGTCGTGCCGGGTCCACTGCAGCGCGACCTCGCCGAGCAGCTGGCCGCGGTGGCCACCGTCGAATCGGCCGGCACCGCGATGGTGTACCGCGTCAGCGAGCAGACGATCCGGCATGCGCTCGACGTCGGTAAGACCCGCGACTGGATGCACGCCCTGTTCGCCAAGCACTCTAAAACTCCTGTCCCCCAAGGACTTACCTATCTCATCGACGATGTCGCACGCCGGCACGGCCAGCTGCGGATCGGGATGGCGGCCTCGTTCGTACGCTGCGAGGACCCCGCGCTGCTGGCCCAGGCCGTCGCCGCCCCCGCGACCGAGGGCGTGCAACTGCGCGCCCTGGCGCCGACGGTCGCGGTGTCTCCGGCGCCGATCGCCGAGGTGCTGCTCGCATTGCGGGCCGCGGGCTTCGCCCCCGCCGCCGAGGACTCCACCGGCGCCATCGTCGACGTCCGGCCGCGGGGCGCCCGGGTGCCCACGCCCCAGCAGCGGCGGCCCTACCGCCCGATGCCGCGTCCCAACACCGAGAGCCTCAACGCCGTGGTCGCGGTGCTGCGAAAGGTGACCGCCGCGCCGTTCGGCAACATTCGCGTCGATCCGGCGGTCACCATGTCGCTGTTGCAGCGTGCGGCCAGGGAACAAGACACGCTGGTGATCGGTTATCTAGACGCGGCCGGCGTCGCCACCCAGCGCGTCGTGTCGCCGATCACCGTCCGGGGCGGTCAGCTGACCGCCTTCGACTCGGCGTCCGGGCGGCTGCGCGACTTCGCCATCCACCGCATCACGTCGGTGGTGTCGGCCAACGGTCGATAATGGATTGCGGCGAGGCACGCCCGCGAGACGATGAGCGCGCCCGCGAGACGATGAGAAGGAGTTGGGCCATTGACTGACGGCCCGTTGATTGTGCAGTCCGACAAGACGGTGCTGCTCGAGGTCGACCACGAGTTGGCCGGCGCGGCGCGTGCCGCCATCGCGCCCTTCGCCGAGCTCGAGCGCGCGCCCGAGCACGTGCACACCTACCGCATCACGCCGTTGGCGCTGTGGAATGCCCGCGCCGCCGGTCACGACGCCGAACAGGTGGTCGACGCGCTGGTCAGCTTCTCGCGCTACGCGGTGCCCCAGCCGCTGCTCGTCGACATCGTCGACACCATGGCCCGCTACGGCCGCCTGCAGCTGGTGAAGCACCCGGCGCATGGCCTGACCCTGGTGAGCCTGGACCGCGCGGTGCTCGAGGAGGTGCTGCGCAACAAGAAGATCGCCCCCATGCTCGGCGCCCGGATCGACGACGACACCGTCGTCGTGCACCCCAGCGAGCGCGGCCGCGTCAAGCAGATGCTGCTCAAGATCGGCTGGCCCGCCGAGGATCTCGCGGGCTACGTCGACGGCGAGGCGCACCCGATCAGCCTGGCGCAGGACGGCTGGCACCTTCGCGACTACCAGCAGATGGCCACCGACTCGTTCTGGGCCGGCGGGTCCGGGGTGGTGGTGCTTCCGTGCGGGGCCGGCAAGACACTGGTGGGCGCGGCCGCGATGGCGAAGGCCAGCGCGACGACGCTGATCCTGGTCACCAACGTCGTCGCGGCGCGGCAATGGAAGCGCGAGTTGGTCGCGCGCACCTCGCTGACCGAGGACGAAGTCGGCGAGTATTCGGGTGAGCGCAAGGAGATTCGGCCCGTCACGATCTCGACGTACCAGATGATCACCCGCCGCACCAAGGGCGAGTACCGGCACCTGGAGCTCTTCGACAGCCGCGACTGGGGGCTGATCATCTACGACGAGGTCCACCTGCTGCCGGCGCCGGTGTTCCGGATGACCGCCGACCTGCAATCCAAGCGGCGCCTGGGCCTGACCGCCACGCTTGTCCGCGAAGACGGACGCGAGGGCGACGTGTTCTCGCTGATCGGCCCCAAGCGCTACGACGCCCCGTGGAAGGACATCGAGGCGCAGGGCTGGATCGCGCCGGCCGAGTGTGTCGAGGTGCGGGTCACCATGACCGACAACGAGCGGATGATGTACGCCACCGCGGAACCCGAAGAGCGCTACAAACTTTGCTCGACGGCGCACTCCAAGATCGCCGTGGTCAAGTCGATTCTGGACAAGCACCCCGGCGAGCAGACGCTGGTGATCGGCGCCTACCTCGACCAGCTCGACGAGCTGGGCGCCGAGCTGAACGCGCCGGTGATCCAGGGATCGACCCGCACCAAGGAACGCGAGGAGCTCTTCGACGCCTTCCGCCGCGGCGAGGTGTCCACGCTGGTGGTGTCCAAGGTCGCCAACTTCTCCATCGACTTGCCGGAAGCGTCCGTGGCCGTACAGGTTTCGGGGACCTTCGGCTCGCGCCAGGAGGAGGCTCAGCGGCTGGGGCGGTTGCTGCGGCCGAAGGCCGACGGTGGCGGGGCCATCTTCTACTCGGTGGTGGCGCGCGACAGCCTGGACGCCGAGTACGCCGCGCACCGGCAGCGCTTCCTCGCCGAGCAGGGCTACGGCTACATCATCCGCGACGCGGACGACCTTCTGGGACCGGCGATTTAGCGGGCAACCACGGCCGCTCTGCCGGACCATGCGACGCTCGCGGATTTTGATATCACCCGCGATATCGAATTCGGGCGCGCACGCATGGTTCCCGCCGGGCGCCGCGCCACCGGCTACAGCGACAGGATGGTCGCCGAGGCGGTGCCCGGGGCGCCGTACACCTGGGCCAGGCCGACGCGCGGATTTCCCGGCACCTGGCGCTCGCCCGCCTCACCGCGCAACTGGCGCACCAGTTCGTGCATCTGCCGCAATCCGGACGCGCCGATCGGCTCGCCGTTGGCGATCAACCCGCCGTCGGTGTTCACCGGCATCGAGCCGTGAATCTCGGTGGCGCCGTCGGCCACCAGCTTCTCCTGCTCGCCGTCGGCGCACAGGCCCGTCTCGGCCATGTGGATCACCTCGGCGCCGGCGTCGGTGTCCTGCAGTTGCGCGACGTCGACGTCCTCGGGCCCGACGCCCGCCGCCTCGTAGGCCGCCTTGGCCGCGTACACCGTCGGTGACGCGTCCTCGTCCAGCGGGGCCGACGTGGCGTGCACCTCGTAGGCCCCGTACCGCCGGGTCCGGATCTCGCAGGCACGCACGTACACCGGCTTGTCGGTGAACTTGTGCGCCAGGTCGGCGCGGCACATGATCACCGCGGCGGCGCCCTCGTCGGGCGCGCAGAACATGTACTGCGTCAGCGGGTAATTGAGCACCGCCGAGTTGAGGATCTCGTCCTCGGGAATCGGCTTGCGGCGGAACGCATTCGGATTCAGCGCACCGTTACGGAAGTTCTTGGCCGCCACCTTGGCCAGCGTGCCCTGGGAGATGTTGTGGTCATGGATGTACTTGTTGGCCTTGATGCCGAAGAACTTGGTGGTGACGAACTGTCCGTTCTGGGCGTACCACTGCGGCAGCGCCAGCTTGGCGGGGTCGTCGGTGAAGGCGCCGCGCGGGTGTTTGTCCAGGCCGATGGCGATACCGATGTCGTACTTGCCAAGCCGGATCGTGTCGGCGGTCTGCTGAATCGCGCTCGCGGCGGTGGCGCACGCGTTGAACACGTTGGTGAACGTGATGCCGGTCAGCCCGACGAGGCGGGTCACGGCGTCGGGGTTGGACACCTCGTGGCTGCCGCCGAAGCCGAACTGAATGTCCTTCCACGCCACGCCCGCGTCCTTCAGTGCGGACTGGACGGCCTCGGCACCCATCTGCATTGCGGTCTTGTCGAACCGACCGAAGGGGTGCAGGCCCACGCCGATGATGGCGACGTCGTTGGTCATGTCAGGCTCCTTCCGGAGAAGTTGAGACCGGCTGGAATGCGAACGTCATGATTTCGGCGCCCTCTGCGTCGGTGGTCAAAGGCACCATGGTGAGCTCGACCTCCTGCCCGAATTGCAGCTTGGCCGGGTCGTTCTCGGTCAACCGCCCCTCGACCCGGATCACGTCGCCGAGCTGGACCAGCCCCACCCCGAACGGGACGAAGTCCTTGCCGGTGGGGCCGGCGTAGGGAGCCCCGGGCGGGAAGCCCTGGGTGGTCCACGCGACCAGCGTTCCGCGCCGCGGCAGGAACACGTCGGTCATCTCGCCGGCGCTGCAACGCGGGCACCACTGCTGCACCGGGAAGGTGGTGGCCCCGCAGCTGCCGCACCGACTGCCGATCAGCTGTGGGCTCTCGTCGGGCCAGGTCGAGATCTCGGGCGCGAGTGCTTTTTGCATCGGTGGATCCTCCAGAGGCGCCGCCAACAGAATGTTGCTCACCGAACCGTATAACAGCTTTCCGAAAAGTGGAAACCGCATTCTCATTAGCGTGCGGGCGCGCGGGGCTGGGCTATCTTGGCGAGGCGACGTAAGGAGACGACCAATGCCAGTCACGGTGATACTCGAACTGAAGTTCAAGCCCGACGCGGTGCCGCAGGCGCGCGAGGTCATGGGCCGGGCGCTGAAAGACACCCGGGCGTTTGCCGGGAACCTGGGCACCGATGTGCTCGTCGACGAGGACGACGAAGCCCACTGGCTCATCTACGAGATATGGGACACGGTCGGGCACGACGAGGCCTACCGCGCGTTTCGCGCCGGCGAAGGCCGGCTCACCGAGTTGCCGCCGCTGCTGGCCGAGCCGCCCGTCAAGAAGAGGTACACCACCTCCGACATCTAGCTGATGGTCGCGACCCGCTGCGCCCGGCTTCGCCGCGCTTGCGATCGCTCCCAGCTAGCTCAGGGCGGGAATGACCTCGCGCTCGAACAACTCGATGCCCGAGCGGTCGTACGCGGCCTCCGGGAAGTAGCAGATGGCGTATTCGCAGCCGAGGTCGCGCAGCTTGGCGATCCGCTCGATCACCTGCTCCGGCGTGCCCGTCGCCGAATCGGGGCCACTGCCCGCGGCGAGCATCGCATCGGCGGCCGCCTCGGGCACGTAGCGGACTAGACGGTCGCGGACGCGCGCCAGCCGGTCCTTGACATCGGCGTCCGAGGTTCCGACGACGGCGTTGAAGTTGGCCGACCGCACGATGGCGTCGAAGTCGGTGCCCAGCTGCTCGCAGTGTCGCGCAAGCACTTCCGACTTGTGGGCGAACGCCTCGGGCTCCGGCGTGAAGTTGGTGTACTGGGCATATTTCGCGGCGATGCGCAGGGTCACCTTTTCACCACCGCCGGCGATCCACAGCGGGATCCCGTTGTCCTGCAAGGGCTTGGGGGCGACGAAGGCGCCGTCCACCTGGTAATGCCTGCCGTCGAAGCTGACCTTGCCGTCGCGCCAGGCGTCCCGCATGATCTGTACGCCCTCTTCCAGGCGGCCCAGCCGCACGCCCGCCGGGGGGAAGCCGTAACCGTAAGCGCGCCATTCGTGTTCGTACCACCCACCGCCGATGCCCATCTGGATCCGCCCGCCGGAGATGATGTCGGCGGTCGCCGCGACCTTGGCCAGGTACACCGGATTGCGGTAGCTCATCGCGGTGCACATCTGGCCGAGTTTGATCCGCGACGTGACGGCCCCGTAGGCGGCCATCAGCGACCACGCCTCGTGGGTGGCTTCGCCGGTTGGCAGCGGAACGGTGTGGAAATGGTCGTACACCCACAGCGAGTCCCACGCGCCGTTGTCGGCATAGGTGGCCAGGTCTCGCATCGCCGCCCAATGCTTCGCCGGTTCGATGTCGACCAGATCCATTCGCCAGCCTTGCGGGATGAAGAGACCGAAGCGCATGACAACGGACTCTAGCCCCAAGACCAAAGCACTGCGGCGACCTAAGCGGGCCGCGCCGCCGCCGGTCCTCGTGATTAGGCTTACCGAGTCCGGTAGCAACGGGAGGTCGGCATGCGGGTCCTGGTCTCCGGCGCGAGCATCGCCGGACCGGTGCTGGCGTACTGGCTGACCCGTCATGGCTTCGACGTCACCGTGGTCGAGCGCGCGCCCACCCTGCGCAAGACCGGCGGCCACGCCGTCGACCTGTTCCGTCCCGCGATGGAGATATCAGCGAGCATGGGCGTCCTGCCTCAGATCGAAGCGCTCGCCACCGGAACGAACAGCATGACCATGCATCGGGAGGGCCGGGCCCAGCCCTTCGAGATCGACCTCACCAAGATCTACGCCGCCACCTCGGACCGGCACGTGGAGATCATGCGCGACGACCTCAGCGAGATCTACTACACCGCCGGCCGCGACCGCGTCGAATACTTGTTCGGCGACTCGATCACAGCGATCGATCACGACGGCGAGGTGACCTTCGAGCATGCCCCCGCCCGCCGGTTCGACGTTGTCGTCGGCGCCGACGGGCTGCACTCCAACGTCCGGCAGCTGACCTTCGGTGACGAAGCCAACCTCACCCGATTCCTGGGCGGATACCTGGCGGTGGTGTCGGCGCCCAAGGAGCTGGCCAGCGCCGGCGAGATAACCTGCCACGTCGGCGTCGGACGCGTCGCGGCCATCTACACCGCCGAGCACCTGGACGACGCGCGCGCCGTCTTCCTGTTCCGCTCCGGCCGGGAACTGGACTACCACCACCGGGATGCGGTGCGGCAGAAGGAGCTTCTGCGTGACGCGTTCGTGAACATGCACGAGCAGGTCGACCGTTGGCTGGGCGAAATCGACCACACACCAGCGTTCTACTTCGATTCGATCAGCCAACTCCGGCTGGACCGATGGTCGCGCCGGCGGGTCACCCTCGTCGGCGACGCGGGATACTGCCCCGGCCCCGCGGTGGGCGGCAGCACCAGCCTTGCGGTGCTGGGCGCCTACGTGCTGGCCGGCGAGCTCGCCCGGGCGGACGGCGACCACCTGCGCGCGTTCGCCGGCTACGAATTGCAGATGCGCGAGCCGGTGCACCGCAGCCGGGCCTTCGCGCGCGGCGCCGCCAAGGGCATCATCCCCGGCTCACGACTCGGGGTGTGGGCGTTGACGCGTGGCGCCCAGCTAGTGTCCCTGATGCCGGGCTCGCTTTCCCGGGCACTGGCGAAACTCAACACGAAGGGCGTGCGCATGCACGACTCGATGCCGGTGCCCGACTACGGCGCGGTGCGCGACGAAAGGAACGATCGCCCATGGAACTGACCGGCGTCGGAATCTGGAGCAGTCAACTTCGGTACGGTGACCCGGCCGAATCCGCCGACGCGGCAGCGGAATTGGACGAACTGGGCTTCCCGGCGCTGTGGATACCCGACGTCGGCGGGCCGGTGCTCGAAGCGGTGGGCAACCTGCTCGCCGCGACCAAGCGGACCGTGATCGCCACGGGGATCCTCAACCTGTGGATGCATGCGCCCGGCGACGTCGCCGCGTCTTTTGCGACGCTGACCGCCCGGCACGGCGACCGCTTCCTGCTGGGCATCGGCGTCAGCCACGCGCCGCTGATCGACGCCGGCCAACCCGGGCGCTACCGCAGACCGCTGGCGGCGACGGCGGAATTCTTGGACGGGCTGGACGCCGCCCCAGAGCCCGTACCCGCCGACAGCCGGGTGCTCGCCGCGCTCGGCCCGAAGATGCTGCACCTGGCCGCGACCCGCGCCCGCGGGGCGCACCCGTACCTGGTCACCCCCGACCACACCGCCTTCGCCCGTGCGACGTTGGGCGAAGGCCCGTTGCTGCTGCCGGAGCAGACGGTGATCCTGACCGACGACGCCGACGGGGCGCGCCGCATCGGAACCGACTGGCTGCGTGCGTATCTGGCATTGCCGAACTACGCCAACAACCTGCTGCGCACCGGGTTCTCCGGCGACGACCTGGCCCAGGTGAGCGACCGGTTGTTCGACGCCATCATCGCGTGGGGCGACGAGGAGGCGATCATGCGCAGGATCGCCGAGCATCGCGCGGCGGGCGCCGACCACGTGTGCGTCCAGGTGCTGCTGGACGATCCGAAGGCCTTCCCGCGCGATCAATGGCGCCGCATCGCCGCGGCGATGTAGCGGGTTGAGGCATACCGTTGGGGCATGGCCTCCAAGCACACCCTCTTTCGGATCTTTTACCGAGTCGGATTCACCCCATGGGATGGTCATCCGATCGCACAAAATTTGCGCGACCTGGTCGAGGGCACCAATGACACGCCCCCACTGCCCGCAGGATCGGCCCTCGATCTCGGATGCGGCACCGGGGACTCGTCGGTCTACCTCGCACAGCACGGATGGAATGTCACCGGCGTCGACTTTGTCCCCCGAGCACTCGAGAAGGCCCGGGTCAAGGCCGCCGATCTGCCGGTCAACTTCGCCCAGGCCGACGTCACGCGGCTGAGTCAGACCGGGATCGGCACGGGCTTCGAGCTGATCGTCGACAACGGCTGCCTACACAACATGAGCGACGTCGATCGCGAGGCGTATGTCCGGGAGGTCAGCGCGGTGGCCGCGCCCGACGCGCGCCTGTTCATCGTCGCGTTCCGCCCCGGCGGGAGGTTCGGCGTGCGGGGCGTCGAGCCCGCCGAGATGGAGACACGCTTCGCATCCGCCTGGACTCTGCTGTCGGCCGGCGACGAGGTCGACCTCGATGAAGCGCGGCGCAGACGGGGAGGCGCGGGAGAGGAGACTGCGGCGCGGTACTACCTCTTCCAGCGCCGCGACACCTAAAACGCAAAAGCCGGTGCCCTAGTTGGCCCATCGAGTCGACTCGGCGGGCTCCCGAACTCGGTCTCGCTCCTGCGCGGTGAGACAAAGCGCGGCCGCGATCCCATACGCCACCGCGCTGATTGCCAGCAACTCGGTCGCGCTCCTCGTAAACGTCGGAATGTCGGGAGATCCTGCGACCGCGCTGAAGATGGCAACCCCCAACGCTCCACCGGCGTGCCTGGCAGTGTTGCTGGCGCCGGAGGCGGCGCCCGGTGCCGCCGGCAGCACTCTCAGCGCCGCGATGACGATCGCCGGAGTCAGAACGCCAAGGCCGGTACCCCACAACACGAGTGAGCACACCAACAACGGGTAGTTGGGCCCGTCGACTGCGCCCGCGATGCCGCCGAACCCCAGCGCGGACGCGATCAATCCCAGCGCACTTGTTCGCCATGGGCCCAATTTATGCGTGAGCGCCGCAGCGGCTCCGCCGAGCGCCGGCATCGGCAGCATGCCCGGCAAGAGGATTAGGCCAGTCAACATCGGGCTCAAGTGGTGAACCACTTGGAAGATCTGAGTCAGGGTGAACAGTGACCCAAGGACGCAGAGACTCATCAAAGCGGTTACCGCGCATGCGACCGCGAAGGGATACCGCGCTCCGGCCGGTACCCGCACTAGTGGGTGCGCCGTGCGGCGCTCGGCATACCAGAAGCCGCCGGTGGCACAAACCGCCATCGCCGCCATGACGGCCCCCAGAACCCGATTTTCCCGGCCTTGAAGAATGAAAGTTACTGCGGACGCGAGGATTAGGACAACGAAGACGGCTCCAATCCAGTCGACCGACGCACGATTGTGAGCGGCGGGGTTGTGGCGCGGGATCCGGATAATCGGCACGAGTGCGGCAATAATGACCGGGACGCCGAGCCAAAACACTGAGCGCCATCCCGCCAACTGCACCAGCAGCCCCCCTAAAGGCGGGCCGGCCGGCAAAGCGGCACCACCGATGGCGGCCCAAACACCTATTGCTCGTGTACGTGCGCGCTCCGTGCTCGCGGACTGAGCTATGAGGGCCAGGGTTCCTGGGAGCATCAATGCGGCGCACACTCCCTGCGCCGTCCGACCAAGAAGCAGAACCGACATCACTGGCGCCACAGCGCATACGGTTGAAGCGACGCCAAACCCGACGAATCCAATAACGACGACGGCCCGGTGCCCAAGCCGGTCGCCCACAGCTCCCGAAGCCAACAGAAGCGCCGCCATGGGTACCGTGTAGGCGTCTACCGTCCAGGCGAGTTGAGAACCGCTCGCCCGCAGGGCCGAGCCGAGTTGCGGTAATGCGATGTTGACCACTGTGACGTCCAAGAGAACCAGAAAGTATCCGGTGCACAATGCGGTCGTCACCGGCCACCTGCTTTGTGTGTTTCGCACGCGAGCTATTGTCAGCCCAAAGTCGCTGATTCGCAGTGTAAGTGAGTCCATCCGACGACGCGGTTTGCGCATCGATTGCCTCGCGCTCGCCACGCGGCGTGACAGACCGGCGCTCCGCTCGGCTGACATCTACCTGACATTGCGCAACTACTTCGTGACGATCGTAACGAGCCCGCCCGACGGTGTTTACCACCGTGTCAACACCTTAGGCAAAGCTGTAGACGATTCGCAGTCAACAACGACGTCCTGCATGGCCCAACTCCGACAGGAGCCGCATATGTTGACTGCTCAATCGACGCGGACGCAGCGGCAGTATGACGTCATCCCTCCCGCACCGGCCACGCGCGGCACCGTTGCGGAAGCTCTGGTAACCATGTTGGCCGACCTGGGCGTGACAGCGGCATTCGGGATCTGCGGAGGTGCCATCGCTCCGCTCTGGGATGCATTGGAGCACAGCCGCATTCGTCTCATGCATTTCCGTCACGAGGCGGGCGCGGCGTTTGCCGCAACTGAGGCATATCTCACCTCTGGCTCGCCAGTCGCCGTTTGTGTCACCAGCGGTCCCGGCATCACAAATGCGCTAACGGGATTGCTGGCAGCCCGCAGCGACGGCGCGAAGGTGATTTTGGTGTCCGGTTGTACGACTATCTCGCAAGTTAATCGGACACCTATGCAGGAGACGACCCCCCAAACATTGGGCGTAGACATGTTTGCTGCAGGTCCCCTATTCCATTACGGGGTCATCGTGGAAGCAAGCTCCGAACTGGTCGAGATCCGCCGGAAGCTGGCAGAGGGGCTACAACGAAAAGGAAGCTTCGTCGCCCACGTCAGCTTTTCGGTTGCGATACAAAAATCGCCTGCCTCCGTGTCGGTCAACGCCCCGCTGGTACAGACCGTTCATCCGCGGGCCGCGCCTGAAGACGTGCGCTCCTGCGCCGACATCCTGCGCAAGGAACGGGCGGCGATTTGGCTCGGCTTCGGGGCACGGCATGCGGCCAAGGAAGTGTACGAACTCGTCGAACGTATTGATGCACCGGTGTTTTGTTCACCACGCGCGAAGGGAATATTCCCGGAGAGCCATCCCCTCTTCGTCGGCGTGACCGGGTTCGGCGGCGATCGAGCCGTGCTCGAATTCATGCGCGAGCACCGCCCGGAGCGCGTTTTGGTGCTCGGTTCGCGCCTCGGCGAGATGACCTCGTTCTGGAACCCCGAGATGATCCCCCCGAGGGGATTGATCCACGTGGACATCGACCCGACTGTGCCAGGTGCTTCATACCCTGACATTCCAACGATCGCCGTTCACAGCGAGATTGGCATATTCGTCGCCGACCTGATGACGGCTTTGGGACGGACGACGTTGGAGGCCGAGACTAACAGGTCCCGTTCGTGGCACCTCGGAATCTCGACTCCTGTAGCACCACCGCCAGACCACCTCTGCGCGGGTCCCGTACGACCTCAACTGCTGATGCAGGCGGTGCAACGTGTCGTTGTTGAAGAGAGTTCCGCCATCGTTCTGGCAGAGGCAGGCAACGCATTCGCGTGGGCGACTCAACGACTGCGTTTCAATTCTCCCGGGCGGTACCGGATCAGCACGTCGTTTGCCTCGATGGGACACGCGGGCACCGGTGTGCTTGGCAGCGCGTACGCATCCGGTCGCAAGGCCGTTGCGCTTGTCGGTGACGGCACCATGCTGATGAACAACGAGATCAGCACCGCTGTGCAGTACCGGATTCCAGCGGTGTGGGTCATCCTCAACGATTCTGGCTACGGCATGATTGACCAAGGTATGACGCAGTGTGGCTACAGAGCCAGCGAAATATCGTTGCCCCCTACCAACTTCGCTGCGATTGCTCGTGCTATGGGGGCCTACGGACGGCGGGTCGAAGAAGAATCGGAAGTGCAAGAAGCGTTGTCGGCCGCGATGACCGTTGCTGGTCCGGCCGTTGTCGATGTACACACAGACCCGCGATGCAAAGCACCGATCGGCGGCCGAGTCACAAGCATTGTGGACCAGTCGAGTACGTAGAACCTCCATCCAATAACCACCTGCCGCAATGCAAAAGCCCCCGAAGACAAGCGCTTCGGGGGCTTTCGCGATTGCTGGAACTACGTCAGCGAATCCGGCGGCAGGAAGCGGTCGCCGTACTTGGCGGCAAGCTCGCGGGCCCGCGCCACGAAGGCTTCCTTGCCCGTACCGCCCGCACCGGAGTAGCCGACGATGAACTGCGCGCTACCACCGGTGTACGGCGGGAAGCCGATGCCCATGATCGAACCGATGTTGGCGTCGGCGGTCGACGTCAGCACGCCCTCGTCGAGGCACTTCTGGGTTTCCAGCGCCTCGGCGAACAGCATCCGGTCGATCATGTCCTGCAACGGGATCTCCGCGCTGCCGGACTTGAACGTCTCCCGCAGGCCCGGCCACAGCCGGGTGCGCTTGCCGTCGACGTACTCGTAGAAGCCCGCGCCCTTGAGCCGCGACGGGCGTCCGATCTCGATCATCTTCTCCACGACCGCCTCGGCCGGGTGCGGCTCGTAGGTGCCGCCCGCGTCCTCGACGCCCTTACGGGTCGCGGCCGCGATCTTGTGCATCAGCTCGAGGTTGAGCTCGTCGGACAGCTGCAGCGGCGGCGCCGGGTAGCCGGCCTGCGAGCCGGCGTGCTCGATGCTGGCCGGTTCGACACCCTCGCCCAGCATCGCCAGCGCCTCGTTGACGAAGGTGCCGATGACACGGGAGGTGAAGAAGCCGCGGCTGTCGTTGACGACGATCGGGGTCTTGCCGATGGCCAGCGTGTAGTCGAACACCCGGGCCAGCGCCTCGTCAGAAGTCTTCTCGCCCTTGATGATTTCGACCAGCGGCATCTTGTCCACCGGTGAGAAGAAGTGGATCCCGATGAAGTCCTCCTGGCGCTTCACGCCGGTCGCCAGACCGGTGATCGGCAGCGTCGAGGTGTTGGATCCCAGCAGCGCGTTCGGCTCGACGATGTCCTCGATCTCGCCGAACACCTTGTGCTTGAGTTCCTGGTTCTCGAACACCGCCTCGATCACGAAGTCGACGCCCTTGAAGTCGGCGGGGTCGGCGGACGGCGTGATGCGGTCCAGCAGCGCCTTGCTCTTCTCCTCGGTGGTCTTGCCGCGCTGAAGCGCCTTGGCCTCAAGCTTTTCCGAGTAGCCCTTGCCCTTCTGGGCGGCTTCGATGCTGACGTCCTTGAGCACCACGTCGAAGCCGGCCTTGGCCGATACGTAGGCGATGCCGGCGCCCATCATGCCCGCGCCCAGCACACCGATCTTGTTGATCTTGACCGGCTCGATGCCGTCGGGGCGCGAGCCGCCGCCGTTGATGTGCTGCAGGTCGAAGAAGAACGCCTGGATCATGTTCTTGGCGACCTGACCGGTGACCAGCGAGGTGAAGTAACGGCTCTCGATGCGGCTCGCGGTGTCGAAGTCCACCTGCGCACCCTCGACGGCCGCGTCCAGGATGGCCCGCGGCGCCGGCATCGGCGCGCCCTTGAGCTGCTTGCGCAGCAGCGCGGGGAACGACGGCAGGATGCCGGCCAGCGCCGGGCTGGACGGGGTGCCGCCGGGCATCTTGTAGCCCTTGGCATCCCACGGCTGGGTGTGCGCGTCCGGGTTCGCCTTGATCCATGCCTTGGCGGCCGGCACCAGTTCCTCGACCGAGCCGACGAGCTCGTCGACCAGTCCCATCTCCTTGGCCTTGTCCGGCCTGAACCGGGTGCCCTGCGACAGGACGTTCATGAAGGCGTTCTGGATGCCGAACATCCGCACGGTACGGGTCACCCCGCCACCGCCGGGCAGCAGGCCCAGCGTCACTTCGGGCAAACCCACCACGAGGCCCTTGACGTCGGCGGCGATGCGGTGGTGACAGGCCAGCGCGATCTCCAGGCCGCCGCCGAGCGCGGCGCCGTTGATGGCGGCCACCACCGGCTTGCCCAGGGTCTCCAGGACACGCAGGTCGCGCTTGATCTCCTCGACCTCAGTGAAGACGTCCCCGGCGTTCTCGGGGCCGGCGGTGATCATGCTCTTGAGGTCCCCGCCGGCGAAGAACGTCTTCTTCGCACTGGTGATCACCACGCCGGTGACCGAATCTGGCTCTTCTGCGACAAGGCGTGCCAACTCTTTCACGGCCTTGTGCATCGATTCCTTGTAGTGTTCGTTCATCACGTTCGCCGACCCGGTGGGGTCGTCGAGCGTCAGCGTGACGATGCCGTCGGCATCCTTGTCCCACGCAATGGTGTTCTCTGCCATGGTCTTAAACCCTCTCGATGATGGTGGCGACACCCATGCCGCCGCCGATGCACAGCGTGATCAGCGCGCGTCGCGCGTTGCGGCGCTCGAGCTCGTCGACCATGGTGCCGGTGATCATGGCGCCGGTGGCGCCCAGCGGGTGGCCCATCGCGATGGCGCCACCGTTGACGTTCAGCTTTTCGTCGGGGATGTTGAGATCCTTCTGGAACTTCAGCACCACCGACGCGAACGCCTCGTTCAGCTCGAACAGGTCGATGTCGTCGACCGTCAGCCCCGCGCGGTCGAGGACCTTGCGGGTGGCCGGGGTCGGGCCGGTCAGCATGATGACCGGGTCGGAACCGCTGGTCGCCGTGGCCACGACGCGGGCGCGCGGGGTCAGGCCCTGCGACGTGCCGGCCTTCTCGGACCCGACGAGCACCAGCGCGGCCCCGTCCACGATGCCCGAGCTGTTACCGCCGGTGTGCACGTGGTTGATCTTCTCGACCCAGTGGTACTTCTGCAGCGCCACGTCGTCGAAGCCACCCATCTCACCGATGCCGTCGAACGCCGTCTTCAGCTTGGCCAGGCCCTCCATGGTGGTGTCGGGCCGCATGTGCTCATCGTGGTCGAGGATGACCAGACCGTTCTGGTCGCGCACCGGCACCACCGACTTGGCGAAGTAGCCGCCCGACCAGGCCTCGGCGGCCTTCTGCTGCGAGCGCAGCGCGTAGGCGTCGACGTCCTCGCGGGAGAAGCCCTCGAGGGTCGCGATCAGGTCGGCGCCGATGCCCTGCGGCACGAAGCCGATCTGGTAGTTGGTCTCGGGGTCCAGCGCCCAGGCGCCGCCGTCGGAGCCCATTGGGACCCGGCTCATCGACTCCACACCGCCCGCCAGCACCAGGTCGTCCCAGCCGGAGCGGACCTTCTGGGCGGCGGTGTTGACGGCCTCGAGGCCCGAGGCGCAGAACCGGTTGAGCTGCACGCCGCCCGTGGTCTCGGGCAGCCCCGCGGCCAGCACCGCGGTGCGGGCGATGTCGCCGCCCTGGTCGCCGACCGGCGAGACGCATCCCAGGATCATGTCGCTGATCAGGTTCACGTCCAGATCGGGGTTGCGCCTGCGCAGCTCGTCGACCAGCCCGACGACCAGGTTGAGCGGCTTCACCTCGTTCAGCGAGCCATTTCGTTGC
>NZ_LZKD01000235.1:0-12674 GCF_001668695.1 Mycobacterium sp. E2497 | reverse complement strand
GCCAAAGTCTTTCCAGCACAGCATCAGTCGGACCCGCAACTGCGCGAGGTAGCCGAACGTCATCTGCGCCACCACCCAACTAAACCGGCCGGCGCATCGAAGCTGAAATCGCCTGAAAGACGATACTTTCAAACGCCTCCTGCCAATAGGGGATCGTTGAGGATCAACGCCGACAACCACGCTCCCACCACCGCCGACCCGACACCGACGGCCCTCACGACAACCCGTCTGACATGCGCGCACACCGATCAGAGCCAAGCCGAGCTTGATTAATACTTACTAATTAGTAAAGATAGGCGTAGCGAACGGTGACGATGGAGACAAGACATGCACGCGGTGTCGTACACGAGGACCGGTCCGGCTAGGGCGGTGCTCGGACTGGTAGATCTGCCCGTTCCGGAGCCGGGTGTCGGAGAAGTCCGTGTCCGCATTCATGCTTCCGTCTGGTTCCACATATCAAGGTCGAGCCGCTGCCGGCGAGCACCGCGCAAGCCCACGAAGTCGTCGAGGCCGGGATAGGCGGGGAAACGTGGTCATCGACGTGGTGCCCCCGCTACCCCTGAACGCACAAATCAGACAGTCTCTATCCGCGGCACCGGCATAGCCAGTCCATACCATCGCCGCCGCAAATGGGCGGCCCAGGAGTACACCATGGCACGCACATTTACCGTTCCCAGAGTCGAGGAAATCACCTACGGCCCTGGGTCATTCGACACGCTGAGCGACATCGTCGGCGCGCACGGGGGGCGCCGGCCCGTCGCCATCATGTCGGGATCGTTGGCCGCGACAGAGCTCGGACAAGCGCTTTGGGACCAATTCGGCGCCAACCTCGTCGGCGTCTACGCCAGCGTCCCGCAGCACGTGCCCAGGGCAGCCGTTCTCGAGGCGGCCGCGATGGCACGCGACGGTGGCGCTGACAGCGTGATCAGTATCGGCGGCGGGACCCCCATCGATTGCGCCAAAGCCGTAGCGATGTGCCTGGCAACCGGCATCACGAAACCCGAGGACTTCGACAAATACCGGGTTCGTTTCAGCTATCCCGATGTTTACGACGTCCCTGACATCCCCGGACGCACCATCCCGCATATCGCGGTTCCGACCACGCTGTCCGGCGGGGAACACACAGGGCTGGCCGGGGTCACCGACGAGGTCACCCGCACCAAATGTGCCTACAGCGGGCTAAGCCTCACGCCGAAAGCGGTCATCCTGGATCCCGACGTGGCGGGGCGCACTCCCGCCTGGTTGTGGGCGGCCTCCGGAATTCGTGCCGTCGACCATGCGGTCGAAGGAATCCTTTCAGCGAAGAGCATGCCTATGGCAGATGCTCTCGGCCTCGAGGCACTGCGCCTATTGGCCGCCAACCTCGAGCGCAGCACCAACAACCCCTCTGACACGCAGTCGCGAACCAACTGTCTACTCGCCAGCTGGCTATCGATATTCGGCGCCACCAACGTCGGCATGGGTCTGTCCCACGGGATTGGACACCAACTCGCCGCGCAATTCGACATCACCCACGGCATAACGTCGGCCATCATGTTGCCGCACGTCATGGAGTTCAACGCCGCGCTCACCGCGCCGCAACTGCGCCGCATCGCCGAAGCGCTGGGGCGCGACACACACGACTTAGACGAAGCTTCTGCTGCCCAGCAAGCCATCGCGGCTGTTCGAGACCTCGTTACCCGCCTCGACGTCACCAACACCATCTCGGCAGCAGGAGGCAGCCGCGACGCCCTGCCCGCTTTGGCCGAGCACATCATGGGAGATGCCGCCGTCGCAGCAAGCCGACGACCTGTCAGCAAGGAAGACGTCCTCGCCCTCCTCGACGCGGCATGGTGATGGGCGCTACCCACCGAGTGCCAGTTCTCCGCAACGAGGGGTTCGGGTTCTTCGCCGGCGGCGACCTCGTTCACTTCGCTAACGTGGCGAACTTGGCCGCCGAGCTCAACTAGGTTGCCGGATCGATCGATGAAGTCCACCGACTGCTTACGACGGCGCCGGTTCCCATTGTCACCGTCGTCGACTGCGTAGCCGCCGGCGGCGGAGCCGGACTGCGCTCGTCGGAGACATCGTCATCGGGAATGGGAACCTACAACGACGCGAGCACTTGTAGCTTCCCGGACTGACCGGCGGATTGCGAGCGTTCTACCTTCGGGTTTGCAGAATTCTCAGCAAAATGGCGGACCGGATTTCCTCATCTTGATGGCGGATCCTAGAACCGTACGGTTGCGCCGGGCTGCCCCCATCACCACCTCTGATCCATGGGTCTAAGGCGAAACAGCTGCCGCATAAGGTCTGGGAAGTTGCGCTTGAGTCAAATCTTAGAGTGCCATCTGAACAGCGCGCTTTAGAAGCCCGCTTGCTCCGGTGGAGCGGGTCTAGCCCCAGGCAAGTTTTGTGCACTCGGATCCGAGACTCTCGGATGAGAGTGCGTTTACTGGCGTTGGGGAGCGAGGCGCTTCAACGCGAGTCCGCCCTCGAATGGGCGGTAGCCGAACGCGGCCGGGGCACGGTAGCCGGTGTCGTCAAGGGGCGTATGCACTTCGGCCACGGTCGGCCCGATCTCAGCTGCGATCGGCGCCAGAGCAACGAGGTCGAATCGGTAAAGCCGAGCCGCGTTGTCGGCGAGGATTTTTCGGCACTCGCTTTCTGATCTGTTGTGTAGCGCCCACCGGATGGCCAGCCTCGATTGAGGAGCGAAGCCCTCCTCGTGCGGGTAGTCGCTTCCCCACAGGATGTGGTCCGCACCCATGAAATCGATCATCACTGATTCGAAGGGCGCCAATTCGCTGGCCAGGTAGCAGTTCCGCTGAGCGTACTGACTCGGCGTGAGGGTAAGCCCGTCGACTGAGGAGCCACCGAACATGCCGTACGTGCGGTTGCCGGCTTCGGATTTCATCGTCGGCACCATCGCATCGAGCGTCATCAGTTGCTGCTGCACCCACAGTGTGCCCTGCTCGGTGGGCGCGAACCTTAGCGTGGGGTGACGCTCGAAAACCCCGGCCAGGATGAGATGTCCCAGGCTGCGCTGGGCCCACAGCGCCATTTCCGTGATGAGCACGGCGTTGGATGCCGGCTGATCCATGGGCATTGCCGGACTTCCCGGGCCGCCATGCTGCACGATCGTCAGATCCAGTTCGCTGCACAGCTGCCAAATCGGCTCATATCGAGTGTGGAACAGCGGGGCGACATTGGGGTCGCCCGGCGACACCGGGGGCAGCAGCACTCCACCGAAGCAGCCTTGCTCGTTGCCCCAACGGATTTCGTCCAGCGCGGCATCGACGTCGTTGGGGAATACCTGGATCAGTCCACGCCGGCGTGCGGGCGCCAGCGAACAAAAATCGACCTGCCATCGGTTGTGCGCCTGCACGCCTGCCTAGCGGTGTTCGAACTCTGCTCGGTTCTGGGGCAACGAGATGGTGATGTTGGGCGACGTCGGGAAGAAGGGCGGAACGGTGTTGGGCAGCAACAGCTCCGCTGCAACCCCGTCAGCGTCCATCTCGGAAATACGCAACTCGTGGTGCCAGTTCCGCTTTGCGGTGGCGATGATCAAGTCGTCGAAAGGACTGGCATACGTCTTGGCCCACGCGTCGAAGTCGTCGTGGAAAGTCTTCGGGAGATACGGCTTGTACTCGAGGAGGTCGGCGCCGGCGTGGGTATCGGCAGAAATCACGGTGTAGCGGGACGGGGTCTCAGGGGTGGCCATCAATCATCTCCTCATTGAGAATGCGACACCGGTCATTGTCTCGTGGCCGATAACTTATGCATGATGAATGTTTCGTTCAGCGGAATCAACCCCGTCCGGGGAGCAAGGGTAGTTCTAGATGGGATCGAATGCCGAGATAAGCCAGTTTCCATGGCTTTTGGTCATACTGACCATGACGCTGCTGGCGGTCTGAACCGGCTCAGGTTGATCCTTGCTCGTTGTGGTCTGATCGAGGAAGACCAGCACCCTGGCCGTTTCTGGGCGCAGTTCGCTGATGACCGCGCGCTTGACCGCTGCTTGGGTATTGACGGCTTTCTGCTTGGCTGCTGGTGCCACGATCTGATCGGCGAATTTTCCGTAGTAGGTCAAGAAGTCACCGGTCAGGTGTGACTTTGCGCCAGCCAGGTCGCTTTCCAGTTTGTCGGGTGTGTAGGACAGCAGCGCGACGGTTCCCTCGGTTGCGGCACTGATCACCGCCTTTGCCGCAGCGTCGTTGGTCTGCTGGTCGTGTCGATATTGGCCGAAGTACAGTGTGGCGGTTCCGCCGGCGGCCGCCACCAATAGCAGACCGATGATGAGTAGCGGCCAATGCGATAGTGCGCACCGTATCCGGGTGCGGGGCGTCTTGGCGTTGTGGTCTGCCGGCGGCATTTGATCGTGACCGCAAATGTCCTTGCGTTGGTCCTCGCCGACCGCTGCGGCGGTTAATTCCACGTTGAGGTCGTGGTTTTCGAGCTGCCCGATGGTCATGGGATGAACTCCATGCTTGACATCTTGATTTTCCCGCCGTCTCGGGCCAGTTTGACGCTGAGCCGCCAGGAACGCGGCTGCTCGGGGGCGCCGGCGGTATTGGAGAGCGTGGAGCTGGCGGCAACGGCCACGACTGCGGTGTCCTCGGTCATGGATTCCAGGCACGCGGCTTGCACGGTCGTCTTGGTCGAGACCTTCGCAGTCTGCGCGGCTTTGACGAACTCCGCGGCTGCGCCGCGGAAGTCATCTCTGAACTGGCCGGTCGAGCTGTCGATGATGCGCTGTACGTCGTCTTTGGCGGTGTCGGCGCTAATCGACATCAGAGTGACGACGACTTGTCGTGCGGCGGCTGTGAATTCCGCCGCGCGCTGTTGCTTGCCCAGCAGCTGATCGTGGTGTCGGACCATGACAGCGCTTGCGGCGAGAAGCGCTGCGGTGCAGAGCATCCCGACAGCGGCCACCATTGTGGTCCGTTTCGGGCGGTGGAAGTGTGTCTTCCTCTCCCGTCGGGTCTTGCTACTTCGATTGGGCAGTTCAGTGGCATCGGTGATGTCCGGATCGGCGACGTCATCCGCGGGAGTTGCCGACGTATCGTCGGCGGGGGTCTCAGCGATTTCTGCCGATGCGGTGTCGGTTGCTTCTGTCTGTTGGCGTTGCCGCATGGACTGGACGCGGGCCCGGGCAGCGGCGGCGAGCGCTTCGGCTTCGGCAGCATCTGCCTCCGCTGCCTCGATGAGCTGAGCATCGACGGGCCGCTCTGAGGTGACATCGAGAGGACTCGCGTCCCGTTTCAGGGGCGAATTAGCGGCAGGCATTGCCGTGCTCTCTCCGTTTCCGCCGTGTGCGAGCGAAGCTGGCCGGGCGATTGGTTGATACAAGCGGCTAGTAGCGCACAAGGTAGCGTCGTGCGGCGCGGTCTTGGACCGCAGTTCCCGCTGAGTGAGCATTCACCTCGGCGCCTTCCGAGCGCCGAGTTACCAGTGACGCACCGAACACAATGCGCCTTTGGCGCCGTTGTTGGTGGCCACGACTGTCCCGTCCACGGCGAGTGCGCAGTGAAAGTCCGCCGTGGCCAGCGACGATCCGCTGGTGGCCACGACCATCGCCCATTGATCGGGAGCTGCCAACCAGACGTCCCGGGTCCACCGCGTATCTGGACCCACGTCGGCCTCGACCTTTGGGCTGAAGCGGTAGGGGTCGTGGCTGTATTCGGCCCAGTCGGGTGGATCGGCGTCGCGGAAGTAGATGTCTGCGGTGACGCGGCGCTGCGCGGTAACGGTGTAGGTGACGTGGTGCAGCACCGGCTCGTCAGCGCGGGTAACCGGCGTCGCGGCTGCGACGGTCGCGACGACGATTGTCGCCGCCAGCCCGGCTAGGGACTGCGCGGGACGCCTGAGCATATTGTTCGCCACCGTCACGTGGGGTGATTTAGGTGTCGCCACGAACCCAGCGGGGTGCACCGTCGACAGACAGGCATGTGAGGAACAGGCCATCGGGGGCTTGTGCGACCGAGTTTTCGAAGCCCTCGCAGTTGGAGTTCTCGTCTTTGATTCCCCACATCGAGGGCGAACGGAAGTACCGCGGTTCATAGCGCCGCGGAGATCCGCAGAAGACCAACCGGCCCCACGAGGTGGTGCCGAACACGAAGTGGGTGGTATCCGGGCACGGCGCGCCCAGCACGACACCTCCGGTGATACCCGGGACGCAGGATGGGTTGTCACATGCGGACGGTGCGGCCCACACATGGGGTGTGCAAGCCACAAGGGCCGTCACCGCCATGGCTGCGGGCAGGATCGCTCGCACCGCAAGAGTTTTGAAACGTGGGGATGCGACAAGACCCGCGTGCTGCCGGGGTATGGACAGTTTCATTCTCGACCCCTCACCCCGCCTTGACGAGCTTGAACGGCATGCTGATGAACCACGTCTTACTTCGTCCGCAGGCGCCGCTGACGCCGGTCGTCTCGTCGGCGCCGGTGAGAACGGGCGAGGTTGGATCGACGGCATCTCCGTCGGGGTTGGTGGGAGCGAACCTGAAGACCTGGAATCCCTGAGCCGCGGTTCCGTCCGGGCAGGGCTGCCAGTTGTCGACGATGTGCTTGACGAACCAGACACCGCCGGTTTGATAGATCGGTGCCCGCCAGCCCCAGTCACTGACTACCGTGCCGGTGCATTCGGTGGGATAGCTGCACGTCGTATTGATCGTCCAGATGCTTCGGATGCTGGCCTCATTGTGAAAGATTTCGTTGGTCTTGGCCCACTCCCCGTTGGATGTTGCGGTGTAGGTGCCGTTCAGGCCCCAGTCGCCGGCCGCGCTGCCCGGGGGCGCAGTGCTTAGCGACGCGATCACGACGGCGCCGATGAGGGCTGCGGTCTGGAGACCTGGGTGTGTGCGCCTGCTCATGTGGGGAAGAGGTCTTTCCAGGACCGCGTGCCGGCGTGAGAGACCAGATCCGATTGGCGATATACGGTGCCGTCGGGGGTGGCGTACCGGCCGGTTCGCGGGTCATAGGTTGCGACGGCAACCGATGGGCCGGCCCGCTGGGGTGTGTAGGCACTCGGCGCGGCAGCCGGGGCTGGCCCCGCGGAACCGTCAGGTGGCGGAGCTGAGGCCGGGGCGGGCAGCGGCGAATCCGGCGGGGGCGCGGGCGCGGGGCCGGCCGCTGGCGGCGGCGGGGTGCCCTCGAGTGGTCCGAAGATTTGGTCTCCGAAGGTGACGCGGTCATCGGGTGGGACGCCCTGCGCGACGAGGTTGGGATCGAGGGGGTAGGGACCCAGGACGTGTTGGCGGATCGCCAACGGCTCGAAAGGTTTGTCGCTGTTGCAGATTTCGACCGTGGGCGCGCGCTTGCCGGGATGGCCCATGCACGGGTAGTTCCGGGCGCCGCGCACCCCAATGGGTGAATCCTGCGGCAGTTTGCAGTACAGGCCGTCGGGAGTGTCGATCACCGTGGTGTCCTCTGGTGACCGCCACGACGACGGCGGCAAGAACCCGACCGTGCAGGCGGGCGGGTCACCGATGGTGAGGGTGAAGTCGCCCAGGGAGTATCCGGTGGGATTGTTCTTGGGTGCGCCGTAGGACTGAGTGGAGGCGATGGTGGGCGGCAGCAACACCAGCAGCTGCTCGAGGGAGGGGTGATACGTGACACCGACCTGGCCCAGCGTGGTGAGGTTCGCCAGGAGCATCGGCAGCGTCGGCTTGACCTGGTTGAACAGGCGTGACGCCTCATCGGCGGCGCTTGGTGCCGCCCGCAGCAGAGTCCGGGTGTGGGCGTCGTCGGTGACCAGTTGTTGGCTGATGCCGGCGAGGCTGCGTGCCCACGTGCGGATGGCGTCGCCAGATTGCGCCTGGCCGTCGAGCAGGGGCCGGCTGTCGTCGATGAGGGTGCGTGACCGCTCGGCGTTGGCGTTGGCGTCGCCGATGAGTTGTGACGAGGAGTCCAGCAGCGACCCGACGTCGTACCCGGATCCGTTGAAGGCCTTGAACGTTTCGTCGAGCAGGCCGCTGATCTTGGTCTTGGGGACGCTGTTGATCAGTGCGCTGACCTGATCCAGCATCGGTCCGACGGCCTGTGGGATCGAGGTACGTGCTGCGGGAATGACGGAGCCGTCGTGTAGGTAAGGTCCGGCCGCCGTCGCTGGCTGCAGGTCCACATATTGCTCTCCGACCGCCGACACGCTGAGCACCTCTGCGCGCAGATCCGCCGGGATTTTCGGGTTGGTGTTCAGCGACAGTGTGGCCACGGCGCCAGCGCGGGTGGGCCGCACGTCGGTGACTTTTCCGACCTCCACTCCTCGATAGGTCACGTTGGAAAACGGGTAGAGTCCGCCGGTGCCCGGCAATTCCAGCGTGACGCGCATGCGGCCGACGCCCAGCAGGGTGGGCACTTGCAGGTATTCGACGATCATCACGGTCATCCCGATGACCGACGCGATGGTGAAGATGGTCAGCTGAATTCGGACGAAGCGCGTCAACATCAGCGGTCCCCCACATCCTGTGGCACGAAGTCGGTCGGCGCCGGGATCGGTGGCTGGCTGAGCTGTTGGGTGGTCACCGGGGCGCCGGCTGGCGTTGGCGGACCGGCCATGGGCGGCGTGGCCACCGCGTTGGGCGGGGCCGTGAGGGGGGCGTTGAGCGGATCCTTGGTGAAGGTGGCATACCAGGGGTCTCCCGGAGCGGGCACCAGCGTGGCTCCTTCCTGCCCCCATCGTGTGCCCAGCAGCAGTCCCCTCTTCAGCCGCGGGATGGTGAAGTCGAAGGTGATGAACTCGTTCAAATAGTCGCCCCGGATCGCGCGGTCAATAAAGTTCTGCGGGTAGGGGTAGGCCGGCACGAAGGCCAAGACGGTGTCCAGGCTGGGGCCGACGTCGGCGAGTGCGCGCACCGTCGGCTCCAGGTTTTTCAGGTTGGCGACCAGATCGGCGTGCGTGGCATTGATCAAACCTGTGGCGGTGTTGCTGAACACCCGGAATTTCTCCAGCGCGGTCGTGATCCTGGGCCGCTCTTTGATCAGAACGTCCAGTGCGGGCGGAATCCGTTGCAGTGCTTGGGTTATGACGCCGCTCTGTCCGGCCAGGGTGCCGGCCAGGGTGTTCAACGCCGCGATGGATGCGTTGATGTCATCACGCTGGGAATCCAAAACACCGACGAAGTCGTTCAAATGCGTCAGCAGATCGCGGATCTTGTCCTCGCGCCCGCCCAGTGCCGCGTTGAACTCGTTGATGAGGCCTCCGACCTTGCCCAGTCCCCCACCGTTGACGACAACTGACAGCGAGGACAGGGTCTGCTCGGTGGACGGATAGGTCGAGGAGCGTTGCAGACCGATGGTCGCCCCGGGTGCGAGCCTGCCGGCCGCGGGCACGCCCGGTGGGGGGTTCAGTTCCAGGTGCATCGAGCCCAACAGACTTGTCTGGCCGATCCTGGCGATAGCGTTGGCCGGCACCACGGCGTCGGGACGCACCGAGATATCCACGTCGGCGTGCCAGTCGCGCAGCGTCATCTTGCCCACGCTGCCAACGACGACGTCGTTGATCATGACCGGCGAATTAGATTCCAGCGTACCGACGTTAGCGATTTGAACGTGGTAGGTCACCGCATCCTGGCCGTGTCCGACAGTGCCGGGCAGAGGCAGTGAATTGAGACCATCGAAGGCGCATCCGGTTGCCGTCAACGCCACCCATGACGCGATCGCTGCGAGACGACGCGTTGATCGCGATCCGGTCATGGTGTGCCTCCGGCGGGCTGCGGTGCGGCCGGCAGCGGTGGCTGCGGACCAGCCGGCAGCAGCATGTCCTGCAGGTTGGCCGGGCCGGGGGCCGCTGGGGCTGGCCGGGGCACTCCCGGTGGGATTGGCGCGCGGGGGAACAGCGCTGGCGAAGGGTCCGCGGGTAATCCGTTGGGGGCGTAGATTCCCGGGGGACCCGGCGGCAATTCCCATCCCGGAGGGGGTGGTATGTCGCCCGCGCCGGTGTACGCCGACACCGCGGGTGGATCGGTCGGGATGGGGGGGACTCCGCCCGGCCCGCCGGGCATCAGGTTCGGATCCGAGTAGACGAGGTTGTCCGGGCTCGGCGATTTGGCCAGATAGGCATTGAACGGGATCGGCAGGTAGTTGAAGTTGATCAAACGCAGTGCGGGGCCGAGGTATTGGGCGCACAGCTTCGCCGTCTCGGACGCGGTGGCATTCTTGACCGCGCCGATCGCCGAGCACACCAGTGCCACCGGATTGGCGAAGTTCGACATGGCGAAGGCTCCTCGTGCCGTTCCGGAGTCCGGGCTGTAGATGTTGTACCCGTTGGCGATTGCGTTGGGCGCCACGTGCAGGAGGTTTTCCACCGCCATGCGGTTGTCGGCGAGGTTTTTCGTCACGTTGGCCAGTCGTTGAATCTGCTCTGCGGTCTGGTCTCTGCTTCCGGCGATGAATCGGCGCACCTCGCCGACCGCCGAGGACAGGTTGGTAAGCGCGGCGTCCAGGTCTGACCGGTTGCCGTCCACGACGCTGCTCACCGTGGCGAGGCGGTCTTGGAATTCGACGATCTGGACGTTGCTGTCGCGCA
Source organism: Mycobacterium sp. E2497 (assembly GCF_001668695.1). Lineage (NCBI taxonomy): Bacteria > Bacillati > Actinomycetota > Actinomycetes > Mycobacteriales > Mycobacteriaceae > Mycobacterium > Mycobacterium sp. E2497. Next base: position 2,167 of record NZ_LZKD01000235.1, on the reverse strand, counting down.
GCGCGGTAACGAAGATCTGGAGATTTTTGATGATATCGACGATGTTGCCGCTACCGCCGGCGAGGATGCGCCCAACTTGAGACAGCTCGGTGATTGTCCGCCTGAGCTTGTCGCCGTTGCCGGCCATGGCATTGGCTGCGCTGTCGATAAAGTGCCCGAGCGAGCTGGTGGAAAGGCCGCTTGCGGGACCTAATTCGGTGGCCAGCCGCATCAGTTGCGTTTTGACCTGATCCCACTCGACGGGCACCGCGGTTCGCTCCACGCCGATCACCGCCCCATCGGCCATCGTCGGACCGCCGGTTCCCGCGGCTTCGTACGCGGGGGTCAGCTGCACATACCGTGCCGCCACCAGGTTCTGTGCCACTATTACGGCCTTGGCGTCGGCCGGGATCGGCACATCACGGTCGACGGCCAGTGTCATCTTGGCCTGGGTCCCTTGGGGTTCGATGGACTTGATGGTGCCCACCTTGACCCCCACCACGCGTACCTCGTCGCCGGGGTAGATGGCGGTCGCGGAGCTGAAGTATGCGGTAATCATCTTGGGCCCGAAGACCTCGGCATGTACCACGAAGGCCGTTCCCGCAGCGACAAGTCCCACCAATGTCACCAGTAGCGCCTTGGTGTACCACGCCTTGTTCGCCCCGGTCGCCATCATCGTCCTCCGGGAATGCCGTTGTGCGGCCAGGGGAATTCCGCGCGCGGGCCGGCATTGTCGGGTGGTTGACCCGCATTGACGCCTCGCCGGAATCCGAACGCGTAGTCCAGGAACGGTTGCAGGGCCTGCGCCGGGATCAGATTGCCGACGAATGCGTTGTAATAGAAGCCGTTGTTGACCGATTCACCTTGGGTTACTTGGTATTTGGCGAGTCCGACGATCGCCTTGGCGATGTTGTCGCGGTTTTTCTCCAGCATCGCGGTGACCGAGTTGAGTTTGGTCAGCGTGGGTGCCAGTTCTTTCTCGTTGTCTGCCACCATGCCCGAGAGTTGCTGGGCCAGCGCCGAGGTGTTGGCCAGCAGGTTGACGATCGCGTAGCGACGCTGGTTCAGAACTCCGAGCAGGTCGTTGGCATTGAGCAACATGGTGTTGACCTGCTGGCTGCGTTCCGACAGGATGCCGGTGACGTCGGCGGCGCTTTTGAGCAGATGGGCCAGCGATTCATTCCTGCTGTTCAACGATTGCGACAGTCTGCTCAGGCCGTCGAACGTGGGCCCCAGTCGTGGTGTGATCCGCTCGATCGTCTCGGCCAAGGTGTCCAGGGATGCGTTGAGCGCGCCGGTGTCGGTCGCGGCGGTGTTGGCGGTGAAGTCGCTGACGGCGTCGGTCAGGGAGTATGGGGAGGACGTCCGATGTACCGGGATGACATCGGAGGCGTGCATGCGGCCGGTGCCTGCGGGCTCCAAGGCCAGCATCCGCGCACCCAGCAGGGTACCCGTCCTGATGTGGGCCGTCGTGCTCGATCCCAGGTGCACCTTGGCGTCGAGGCTAAACGTCACCAATGCTTTGCCATGGCTGAGCGTGACGTCGGAGACCGTTCCCATTTTCACGCCCGACACTCGGACGTCGTTGCCTGCAGTTAGGCCTCCGGCCTCGGTGAACAGCGCCTGGTACCGAATGGAGGTGGCCATCGACAACAGCTGTTGGGGGTGCAGGCCGATGATGATGACTAGCGTGACCAGCACGAACGCGATGAATCCGGCCCGGATAAGTTGTGCGCCGCGATATTTCAGCATCAGGGTTCCCCGCATCGTCCGGTGTTTTGGGTGATCCACGGGAAGACGGCCGTGCGGCCCTGAAGGTCGGTGACGCGAATGGAGATGCCGCACAGGTACTGGTTGATGAAGCTTCCGTAGGCGCCCAGCCGCACGAGCTTGCGGTAGTTTTCTGGAGCCTTCTGCAGCGCGAGGTCCAGCCGCGCCTTGTCATTGTCGAGCAGCGGAGCGAGCCGATTGAGTTGGTCGACGGTGCCGGCCAGCGGCGGACGGGCCTGGGTAAGCAGGTCGGCTAATGATGCGGTTCCCTTGTCGAGCGCGGTGATGGCGTCTCCGATCGGATCGCGGTCGGCCGACAAGTCGGTGATGAGCCGCTCGAGGCGCTCGACCGTCGCCGAGAATTTGCTGCCGTCCTTGGCCACCGTGGCGACCACCTCGTTGAGATTGTCGATCAATC
>NZ_LZKD01000234.1:0-1854 GCF_001668695.1 Mycobacterium sp. E2497 | reverse complement strand
TTGACCGCGGCCAGGATCGCCACGATCGCCTCGGCCGAACGCGAGAACAGCAGCGCCACCCGTTCGCCCGGGCGGGCGCCGTTCTCGATCAGCAGGTGCGCCAGCCGGTTGGCGGCCTCGTCCAGCTCCCGGTACGTCATGGATGTGCCGTCGCAGACCAGGGCCACCGCGTCGGGGGTGCGGGCCGCCTGCGCGGCGAACAACGCCGGAACCGTCACCGGCATTGTCGGCCGGGTCAGCACTCCCCTGTTGCCCCACCTCTCCAGCCGGGCGTGCTCACCGGCATCGAGCAGGTCGATCGACGACAGCCGTCGCTCAGGTTCGGCGGTGACTGCCGTCAGCAGCCGCTGCAACCGCTCGATCAATCGCTCGACCGTGTGGGCATCGAACACGTCGGTGCGGTATTCGGCCGTCACGACAATGCCGGCGCGCGCCCCCGACTCGGTGAAGCGCTCGGCAAGGGAGAACGTCAAATCCATGCGAGCGGTGTCGGTGTGCACGGGCATCGGCGTGACCTGCAGATCGCCCAGGGCCAATCCGCCCGCCGGGGCAGTGACCTCCCCGGGGAAGTTCTCCCAGCCCAACAACACCTGGATCAGCGGATGATGGCTCATGCTCCGGGTCGGATTGAGCCGTTCCACCAGCAGTTCGAAGGGCACGTCCTGGTGTTCGAAGGCGGCCAGGCTGCGCCGTCGCACCTGCGCCAGCAGGTCGGCGAACGTGGGATCCCCGCCTAGCTCTTTCAGGTCGACCCGCAGCACCAGGGTGTTGACGAAGAAGCCGATCAACTCGTCGAGCGCCGGCTCGGTTCGCCCGGCGATCGGGAAGCCCACCGCCACGTCATCGCTCGCGCTGATCTTGGAGAGCAGCGCGGCGAACGCGGCCTGGATCACCATGAAGCTGGTCGCGTTGTGCTCGCGCGCCGCCCGGCGAATCTGCTGCTGCAGCTCCGCCGGCCAGTCGACCGCCAGACGGGCGCCGCGGTGGTCGGCGACCTGCGGGTAGGGCCGATCCGTCGGCAGCTGCAGGCGTTCCGGCAGCCCGGCCAGGGCGTCGGCCCAGAAGTTCAGCTGGGCCGAGATGCGGCTGTCGGCATCATCGACGTCACCGAGATGCGCGCGCTGCCACAGGGTGTAGTCGACGTACTGCACCGCCAACGGCGCCCAGTCGGGGGCATGCCCCGCACACCGGCTGGCATACGCCACCCCGAGGTCACGCGCGAACGGGGTGATCGACCAGCCGTCGGCGGCGATGTGGTGCACCGCGACCAGCAGGATGTGCGCGTCGTCGCCGAGGGTGAAAAGCTCGGTGTGCAGCGGGCTTTCGCTCGCCAGATCGAAGGTGTAGCGGGCCGCCGCGGCCATGCGCTCACGCAGCCGGTCTTCCGGCCACCCGCGGGCGTCGACGACCTCGCAGGCGAAGCCGATCCGCTCGGCGGGAATCACCACCTGCTGCGGGATCCCGTCGGCGGCCGCAAACACGGTGCGCAGGCTTTCGTGCCGGGCCACGACGTCGGCCAGCGCCGCACCGAGCGCGTCCGCGTTCAGGTACCCGCGCAACCGCAACGCCACGGTGACGTTGTAAATCGGTGAGGGGCCCTGGAACTGGTCGATGAACCACAGCCGGGTCTGGGCGAATGACAGCGGAATCACCGCCGGGCGGTCCCGCGCCACCAGGGGCTCCGGCCGGTTGGCTTCGTCACCGACGAGAAGCACCAACTCGGCGACGGTGGGCGCCTCGAAGACGGCCCGCACCCCGAGGTTTGCGTTCATACTCGCGTTGACCGCCGCGATCAGGCGCATCGCCGACAGCGAGTCCCCGCCCAGGTCGAAGAACGAGTCGTCGACGCCGACC
>NZ_LZKD01000233.1:0-4031 GCF_001668695.1 Mycobacterium sp. E2497 | reverse complement strand
ATCCGCGCCCTCACCAAGAGCCGGCCGGACCTGGCCAACACGGTCCCGGGCGTCGCCTGGCAGGCAAGGCGGACCCTGCCCGCCCGATATGATCGGATGCCATGAACTGGTCCCCCCGGTCTACGAAGATCATTGTGGGTTGCGCGTTGGCGTTGTCCGCCTTCGGGTTGACGGGGGGAATCGGCCACGCGGCGCCGGCGCCGGCCTCTCATTGGTGCCCGGGCAATCCCTGGGACCCGAGCTGGGGCAACGTCTACAACTGGGACTGGAACCAGTGCCACGACTGGCAAGGTCACGCGGGGCAGAGCTTCCCGGCGGGCGCTGGGCCGTGGGGCCCCCCGCCGGCATGGGCGCCGCCGCCACCACCCCCGCCGACGTGGGCGCCCGGGGCTCAGCTGATGTGGAACCCGACCGGCGCCGGCAACTGGGGCTTCTGGAACCACGGCATCTGGACCCCGGTCTAAGGCCAGCACGAAAGGGCCACCTCCTTGTCGGAGGTGCTCCGTAGCATGCCCTCGTCGCACAAGCGTGCACGCCACGGCAGTCAGGAGGGCGCCATGAACTTCGTTTCCACCCGCATCATCACCGCCGACGTCAGCCGGCTCGTCGATTTCTATGAGACGGTCACCGAGGTTCCCGCGGTATGGGCCAACGAGCTTTTCGCCGAGATTCCGACGTCGGCGGGCACGCTGGCCATCGGCAGCGACAAGACCGTGCCGCTGTTCGCGGCCGGATCCGCCGAACCCGCGGCCAACCGCAGCGTGATCGTCGAGTTCATGGTGGACGACGTCGACGCGGAATACGACCGGCTGCACCGGCGCGTCCCGGAGGTCGTCACGGCGCCGACCACCATGCCGTGGGGCAACCGGGCAGTGCTGCTACGCGATCCGGATGGAAACCTCGTCAACCTGTTCACTCCCGTCACGGCCGAGGCGCGTGCGAAGTTCGGAGTATGACTGCGGTACAAGGGGTTTCGACCCCGGTAAACGGCACTCGGTCAGGTGACGCGGCCCGGGCGGTAAACGGCGAGTAGTCACCGGTGCGCGGTGGCCCGCCCGGCGTTAAGGTTGTCTGTGGTCACCGACGACTGCCCGGACACGCCGGAAGAACTCGAACGCCGGGCCGCCGCGCTCGATGAGCGCGAGGAGGGGCTCGAAGACCGCGAGGCCGAGGTCAGAAGGCGCGAGTGGCTGGCGGGAAGACGAGATCGGGTCGCCGACCAGCGCGACCGAATCGCGGACGACCGCGAGCGGGCGGCGGATGAGCGCGAGCGGGTGGCGGATGAGCGCGAGGGCACGGCCGCAGAGCGCGAGCGTGAGCGATTGGGCCGCGAATCCGACCGAGTGACCCGCGGGGAAGCCCGTGTCAAGCGAGACCAGGCCAGCATCGACCGGGAGACGTCCGAAACCGAGCGCGGGCTCGACTACAAGTGAGTGCAATAGTTTGCTGGTAGCGGGCCCAAGGCGCCGCGCCGCATTTGCTGAAGTGCGGCGAAGGCCATTATCCTGTTTGCGAATGAGCTGCGCCACAATTTTTGGTGAACAATAACTGTCATTGCTAGCGTCGCCGGCCATGGTAGTTCTTGCAACATTGATGTCATTGATCAATCAGGTCTCCGGGACGCCCTATATTCCGGGTGGAGATTCTCCCGCCGGGACGGATTGCTCGGGCCTCGTTTCGTGGGTTGCCAACGCGGCGTCCGACAGGCCGGTCTTCGGAAACCGGTTCAACACCGGGAATGAAGAGGCGGCCTTGTTGGCGCGCGGGTTTCAATACGGAACCGCCCCCAATGCCCTCGTGGTCGGGTGGAACGGCGGCCACACGGCCGCGACGCTGCCCGACGGGACGCCGGTGTCCAGTGGTGAGCGCGGTGGCGTGCACGTCGGCGGCGCGGGCGCTTACCAGGCCGGCTTCACCCACCACATGTTCCTGCCGATGCCACCGGATGGCGAGGGCGCTCTGCCCCCGCCTCCGGACGCGCCGCCCCCGCCCCCGGACGCGCCGCCGCCACCGCCGGAGGCGCCGCCCGTCCTGGTCGATGCCACGGCTCCCGCGCCGCCCGCACCACCGGCCCCCCCGGCGCCCGAATTGCCGCCGCCCGGCGATCCCGGAATTGCGAATCCCTAACGAATTCGATTCGTAAAGGTCTCTGCCTATTGTCGTGCTATTTGACGTGTATAAGACACGTGAATAGTGCGGAACCGGTAGCCGAGTGAAATGGATCGGTTCGTGCAAGGTTTGTGAGGTGGACCACGCCGCGCGTCGGATCGGTCGCGAACGATTTGCACGGGATCAATGCGAAAGTGTGCCCCGGGTGTCGAATACGATGCCCGGGGCACACTTTGCTGACGGCGAGGCCGCAGCCGGCGTCGACGGTCGGCGGATATGCTGGCCCTGCTCGCCGGGATCGAGCGGGCCCAACCTTGAGGACGAACCTAGGCGGGAATCGGCAATGATCTTCATCGTCGTCAAGTTCGAGACCAAGCCCGAGTGGACGGACCGCTGGCCAGAGCTCGTCACCTCGTTCACAGCCGCCACCCGCGCCGAGGAAGGTAACCTCTGGTTCGAGTGGTCGCGCAGCCTCGACAATCCGGCCGAGTACGTGTTGGTGGAGGCCTTCCGTGACGCTGAGGCGGGCGGCGTCCACGTCAACAGCGATCACTTCCAGCGGGCGATGCGGGAGCTACCGCAGGCCCTGAAGTCGACCCCGAAGATCATCAACCAGACGATCGACGCGTCGGGCTGGTCGGAGATGGGGGAGATGTCGGTCGACTAGCCGACTTCGCTTACGGTGACCGTGATTTCGTCGCCCAGTCGATAGCCGGGAGCCAGCGGAAGCGTGTCGCCGCTCCAGAACTTGCCCGGATCGAACCAATTCGCGTTCTTGTCCGTGTCGAGCAATCCCATTTCCTCATAAGTGATGGCCACCGTCTCCGCGCAATAGGCCGTCGAAAGGCTCATCTTGCGTTCTTCGCGCCGGCGTCGGGTTTGCTCTCGAACCTTGTTGTCCACCAACGGGATTCCGCGCACCCAGTCGTTGATGGTCGGGAGCCGGCCGCGGAACCAGCGGCCCGTCAGCCGAGCGGTGGTGGGAAACGCGGTGCCGTCCATCCGTGCGATCACCCGCAGCAGCTTGTTCTCCTGTTCGCGGGTCGGGTTGGGCGTCAGCTGGCGCAGCCAGCACCGTTGGTCGTAGCGCTGCGTCCACTGCAGGACGGCCTGGTGCAGATCGTTGAGTTGCACACCGCGGTGGTTGGTTCCGGTCCACATGTCGACCAGCTTGTCGCCCAGCTCGGCGTGCCAGATCAGCGGCGGCAGGTCGTCGATGGCCACCGTCATACCCACGTGATTCACCGGCGCGTTCGTCAACGTCTGAATCGCGCGGTCGGGCCGCGAGCGGCCGCGAAACAGCCAGAGATCGCCGGTGCGCGTCTCATTCAGCGCCTGATGCAGGGCCAGCATCATGAGTCGGCGAGGGCTTCTCGTGCGGCTCTCTGCGCCGCATTGGCGGCGGGATAGCCGGCGTAGCCCGCCAGGTGGTAGACCACCTCTTCGATCTCGGTGATGCTCAGCCCGTTGCGCAACCCGATCTTGAAATGAGATTTCAATTCGTCGGTGGCCCGCAGGGCGATGAGCGCGCCGAGCGTCACCAGGCTGCGGGAGCGTCGATCCAGCCCGGGCCGGGCCCACAGCGCGCCGAAGACGTGGTCGACGCCCAACTCGAGGAGTTCGTCGGCGATGCCGCCGTCGCGCAGCGTGGTGGCGTCGTCCGGGATCAGGCCGGGCACCATGTCCCGGAACACGCTCAGGCCTTCGTCTCGGGGGTCAGCCATTGGGTCCGCCTTTCGATCGGGTGTCCGGGAGATCCGGTACCCCCGGTGATGACGGCGACTTCGTCGCGAAGGGTTTCGATGCGGCAGTTCCTGCTTGAGCCCGTTCGGCGTTGCAAGAGCACACAAGTTAATCACAGCGCGAATACTCTGGGGTCATGCGCAGTGTGTGGAAGTGGCTCGGGCTGGCCGGCGTCGCCG
>NZ_LZKD01000232.1:0-44519 GCF_001668695.1 Mycobacterium sp. E2497 | reverse complement strand
TGACCAGCGTTTCGCGAGTGCTTGCCGAAAACCGCCGGGAAGTGCCGACCTTCAATTGTTTGATGTGTGATCCCCAGAACGGCTGGTCTCCCGCGGTCCACAGGATCAACGTCGGTATTCCGGCACGCAGACCCGCGGCCGTGGTGCCCGAGCCGCCGTGGTGAACCACCGCCCGGCAGGCGGGGAAGATCTTCGTGTAATTCACCACGCCCACCACCTTGACGTGGTCGGGCTGCGGCACCCCACTGAAGTCACTCCAGCCGGAGCACACCAGCGCCCGCTCGCCCAACTCCGCGCACGCCTCGCCGATCATGGTGATCGTCTCGGCCGGCGAATCGACCGTTGTGCTGCCAAAGCCGAAGCAGATCGGCGGTGTTCCCGCAGCAATCCACGATGCGACCTCGTCGTCGGCGTCCGTGGTCAGCTCCATGGTCAGCGTCCCGACGAAGGGGCGCTGGCCGTTCCAGATCGCCCATTCGTCGGCCAGCCCGGGAAAGCACACTTCGTCATAGGCCTGAATCTCCAACGCGCCGCGCGCGGCCATCCGCTGCGGCGCGGGACCCTTCGCCTTCGGCAGACCGAATGCCTGGCGCTGCGCGTCCTCGGCCTTCTTGGTCACCCGCCACTGGACCCAGTCGAGCGCGGCCATCCCCGAGCGGACCAGCGGCGCCGGCAGGTTCGGCGCGAGCTGGCCGTTGGGCCGCATCGGGAAGTAATGCATGGTGGCCAACGGAAGGCCGAGGTGCTCGGCCACGTCCGCCGCGATCCCCGGGAAGCCCGGGCCGGTGAACACCAGATCGGCGCCCTCGGACAGCGATGTCAGCGTCACGCTCATGTCCGCCCAGGACCGGATAAGCATGTCCTGGGCTTCCCGCCATCGCCGTCTAACCTCGGGGAAGTTCCAGAACTTGGCGAGGAAATCCGTGTCCCAGAACCCGTCCTGCTGATCCGGTCCGTAGGCGGCGGCCGTCAATCCGGCCGATTCGACGAGGGCGACCAGGTTGGGCGGGACGGCCATGCCGATTTCGTGCCCGCGGCGACGCAGTTCCCGGGCGACCGCGGTGCAGGGCTCGACATCGCCGCGAGTTCCGTAGCTTGCCAGGGCAAACTTCACGACGAGTCCTACCTCTCAAGTTGGCGTGTCGGAGGACGATGCCAGAGCTCATTATGGCTAGTTCTTAAGCTGGCGAGGAGGCATTCCTTCGTTTGGCGCCTGCCGGTTTGGGCGCCGAACTCTGACAATGTCGTGGCGATGACGTCGGTCAATCCTTGAGGAAGGGTGGACCGGGCAGGCATCGCGATCAAAGAATCTCGCGGTAGATTCGTGCGGTCTCGGCCGCACACTTGTCCCAGGAAAACTCGGCCAGACGCGCGCGGCCGCGCGCGCTCAGATCCGCCCGCAATTCTTTTGTCGTCGCGACGCGTTCCAGCGCGGTACGCATCTCCTCGGGGCTGTTGGGATCGAAGTAGACACCGGCGTCTCCGACTACTTCCGGAATAGAACCAGCATTGCTGCACACGACCGGGCAGCCATGGCTCATGGCTTCGAGCGGGGGTAGCCCGAAGCCCTCGTACTTGGAGGGGCAGACGAACGCAGTGGCCGCCCGGTATCGTGCCGCGAGCTCTTGATCCGAACCCGACTCGAAGTGCACCCGGTCAGTAATCCCCAACCGCTGGATCTGGTGCTGCTCGTCGGGCAGGAACGGCCCGCCGCCAAACGCTATGAGCTCGAACTCCCGCAATACAGGCGAGCTGCTGTAGGCCTCCAGCAGCGTTCCGAAGTTCTTGTAGCCGTTACGGTTTCCCACATACAGGAGCGATGGCTTGCATTCACCTGCGCCTTCGTCCATGGGGGCCATCTCTGTAGTCAGCGAATGCCCCAGGTGGACAACACTCGTTCGTGCCTGGTCGATGCCGTATATCCGTACGAGGTCTCGCTGTGTGTTTTCAGAAATGCAGATCACATGGTCGGCACGGGCGACAGCGGCGCGTTTGGCAGCGGTCATCCGCGCGGCGTCAGGAAACTCTTCGGAGAATAGTTCGTGGATCATGTCGTAGACCGTCAGAACGCGGCGCCGCCCCTTACCGACGGGCCTGACGGCAAAGTACGTCTCGTGCACGATGTCCGGATGCAACCCCCGCCATGCCAACGGCGCGGCAAGCCGATTCACGGTCGGGATAACCGAGATGCCCGCAACGGTGTAGGACGGCATATTCACATACCGGCCACGCGTGATGTGGCGGGCAGAATCGGCGGCTAGGTAGTTGTTGATGTACAGCGGAGCGACGACGAATGCCTCCGACACCCCATAGGCAGGCAGGCGGCTCACCAACTCGAAGAAATAGCGTGACACACCGCCGTATCGCTGAAAGGAGAAGATCTGGTGGTCGAAGGCAACTTTCACTGGCGGTCAGTCCGACTCAATTCGGCGTCCACCATCGCCATGACCACATCCCTCATCCGGTAGGTCGCTGACCAGCCGAGAACCTCGCGTGCCCGCGATGCATCACCCAGCCCTTCGGCGAGGTCCGAAGGTCGTCGTAGCGCCTCGGAGAGGTCCGTGTATTGGTGCCAATCCAGCCCCACGTGGCCGAACGCCGTCTCAGCGAACTCTTCGAGCGTGTGGCTCTCACCGGTGGCGATCACGAAGTCGGAGCCGTTGGGCTGCTGCAGCATCCGCCACATAGCCTCGACATACTCTGGCGCCCATCCCCAGTCCCGTTTGATCTGGATATTGCCCAATGTGAGGCGCGACCGGTCACCCCTCGAGATACGGACCGCCGCCGCGACGATCTTCTTGGTGACGAAACGCTCGGGGCGTAAGGGAGATTCATGGTTGAACAATATTCCGGTGCTGGCGTGCAGTCCGTACGCCGCGCGGTAGTTCGCAACGAGCCAGTGCGCAGTGCTTTTCGCCACGGCGTAAGGGCTTCGGGGACGGAAAGGCGTCTGTTCACTTGCCGCGTGGCCTTCGGTGTCTCCAAAGCATTCGCTGGATCCGGCGCTATAAAAACGAATCGGCTTGTCGAGAAAACGTATCGCCTCAAGCAGATTGATCGTACCGATAGCGATGCTCTCGAGTGTCTCCACCGGCTGCTCGAACGACAGACCGACCGAGCTTTGTCCGGCAAGGTTATAGATCTCCTGGGGTTCGGTCCTCCGTAGCACGTTAAGCACGCTGCGAAAGTCGTTGGATGCCATGGACTCCAGACGTACGCGGTCGCGGATTCCGAGCTGCGCCAGATTCGCGAAACCCCCCACCTGAGCGTCACGCGACGTGCCGAACACGTCATAACCCTTATCGAGCAGCAGGCGCGCCAGGTAGGCACCATCCTGGCCGGAAATGCCGCAGATGAGCGCTCTCAATCAAAAGCCTCCCGGGTATCTCCCGCGACATGACGAAGCGCGGAAGGAGGACTATCAAAACGTACGGCACCTTGAGCGTGATGAGCAAGCTAACCCAAACAGGTGCTGGGAAGATAGAATTCTTACCATCGCCTACCCTGCGCGTCACCCCATCGTCGAGGCCGATCTGGACCGGATCCTCGAAGCTCCGCTGCCATGGGAACGGTTTGCAGGCAAGACCGTACTGGTGGCAGGAGCCGCGGGGTTTCTGGGTGCCTACGTAGTGGAGACGCTGCTACGCCTAAATGAGTCGCGAAGCCAGCCTCCGGTGCGGGTGCTGGCACTGGCTCGAAGGGCAGAGGCGCTCCGGGAGCGGTTCCTGGCCCACGGCACACGGCACGACTTGCGCTTTGTCTTACAAGACGCATGTGCACCGGCGCCGCGAGACGAACCAGTGCATTTCGTCGTCCATGCTGCGAGCCCCGGCTCACCGCGGGCCTTCGGCCTGGATCCAGTAGGTACCTTTGCCGCGAACGTGTTTGCGACGCGGGAGTTGCTGGAGCTCAGGCCGACCGACGGCTTTCTGTTCTTCAGCTCCGGCGAGGTTTACGGCCTTGGCAACGATCAGGTCATTCCGACCCACGAGGACGCGTATGGGTTCCTGGACCCTACCAAGGTCCGGTCCTGCTACGGCGAGGGCAAGCGCGCGGGGGAGACGCTGTGCGCCTGTTATGCCGCCCAAGAGGGCATCCCCGCCACCATGGCTCGGATTTTCCATACCTACGGACCCGGCATGCCCCTCGGAGACGGCCGGGTCTTTTCCGACTTTGTGGGTGACGCCCTAGCCGGCCGCGATTTGGTAATGCGCAGTGACGGCCGCGTGAGCCGAGCGTTCTGTTATCTGGCTGATACCGTCGCGGGCTGCTTCACCATATTGCTCAAGGGCGCGATGGGCACGGCCTACAACGTGGGCAACGAAGAGGCGGAGCTGACCGTCCTGGAGCTCGCAAACCTGATCGCTGGCTTGGAGCCGCAGCGAGGGCTTCGCGTGCGTCGCGAGGCCGCTGCTGCAGCCGATCCCTACCTTCCGAGCCCGATCCAGCGTGGCTGTCCCGACGTATCACGACTGCGCGGCCTGGGCTGGACACCCTGGACTGCGCCAAGGGAGGGCTTTCTCCGCACGCTCGAAAGCTTCCGATGAACCTGACGGACACCACCGAGTCGCTGCCGTAAGCCTTAGCAACCTTGTGGCTCGAAAAGGAAATTCCCATTGGGAAGGTGCTGGGGATCAAGATCCAGAAGGTCTCCTCGGTCGCTGATATAGCGGCCCCTGTAGCCCCTTTCCGCGAGATATTGATAAACATCCTGCGGCGCGTGACCGAAGCGCCGACAATGGATATCTACGATCTCGATCAAGATGCTGGGGTGAAAGGTCGTCAGCAGGTTTTCGCCCCCTTGCAGCAAAGCCAGCTCACCGCCTTCGATATCGGCCTTGATGAAATCCACTCGAGTCAAGCCTTTGTCTCTCGCGAAATCGTCCAACGTGGTCATCGGGACTTCAATCTTCTGCCCGATATCCAGGAATTGCGATGCGGCCCCGGCGCCCAATTCGATCTGTGGCACGTAGATCTTGATAGGCTCGCTGCTGTTTCCGATCGCCGTAGGAAAAATGTCCAGGTTCTGGCAACCGTTGAGCGCTACGTTGGCATTTAGCTCGCGAAAGGTGTCTGGGACCGGTTCGAAAGCATGTACTCTTCCGCCGGGACCCACAAGACGGGAAAGATGGATGGCATACCAGCCATAGTTAGCTCCAGCATCAATTACAGTCCAATCAGGTTTGATCATCCGACGAAGTAGGTCTGTTTCGGCTTTTTCGTATTCTGCATTGACCCAGAGTGCATGGCTATGCGAAGCGTCAGAATTGGATACATGGAAAGCGCAGTTATCTTGGTAGAAGAAAGTCGCTTTCCCGGCAGTGATTTCGACCCTTTCAAGCGGCGTCTTTTCCAGTGAAGCAAGGACACGCCTCCAGGCAGCCATCTGCAATTTGGCCTTCAGATCTGCGATGCTGAGAAACCGTTGGAATGCAAACAACCGGATAGTGAAATGCGCACAAAAGGCGACAAACCACTTCCGTGTCAGGGAATTTCGGTTGATCGTGTTTCTGATAACACCTGCGATGCTCACCCTGGATCCTCCGCGTAATAACGATTGCTCTGTTGCTTTTTGGATACAAAACCGGCCTCATTTTCAGAGGCATCTATGAATAATCGCCCCAGTTGCGTGATCAGCCGTATTTGATCAGCCTGTGGCACGGCGGTGCCGTCACTCATACCGGGACCGCGAGAGCCCCGAGTAGTCCCAGGCGGATACCCCCGTAATGGGCTGTTGGGTCCGCTCCGGTATTGAGGACCCGAAATCCACCATCAGTAAGCAAAGTATGGAGAGATTGTGTCGAGAAATAGTTGATGTGCTCACTCTGCTTGATGGCCCCGAACAGTGGCACCGTTCGGCCAAAGTTGCGTGCGACGCCGGCGGCGAAATCAGCGGCGATCCAGGTAACACGAGAAGCTGAAATCCAGTCAAGGAACCGACGGTAACGCGGTCCTGAATGCCATTGGCGCACTTTGGGCCGGTCCAATGGTACCTCAGCGTAAAACATTCCATCCTCGGCGATGGAACCCCGAACATTTTTGACGAGCTCCAATGGGTCGACTAGGTGCTCCAGAACGCCCGCGGCGACCACCAGGTGGGGTTTGTCCGGGATCTCATCTAGTGATGTGGCAGCCTTAACCCCATCAACCAAATCCTTTCCCGAGACGTCAATCACGTACTTGGGCCCCGAGTAGCCTGGCGGAAAAAACTGGCCTTGGTCACCCCCATAGTCGACGATGTTTCGCAAGCTGTTGACCTGAACATAGGGTCCGATGATGCTATTCACGAAGTCGATGCGCTCGGCGACGGATTCGGATCCAGGCTCCATTGCGTTATTGACATTTCGCGAATACCAAGGTTCCCAGTGTCGTCGGATCGATAGGTATCGGTCGTTGTGATAGTCCGAATATATGGCAGCGAGCGTGTCGTCATCGAAGCGATGAGAAAAATAGACCAAATCGCATCTGTCGCAGCGGCACAGTGTGGTACCGCGCGGAGCGTCTTTCGGTTCGCTGTGAAGCTGAGAAATGAACGGTGCGATTCGGCCGTACGCCTGGACCGTCCCGGGACCCCCGCAAATCGGACAGAGCTGAGACATTATGTGCCGAACCTCCTGTTAATAGCGATGCTTCCGCCCAATATGCATGGCTTTCACGCTCCCGGTTTCGAGCCTATTCTTAGGCATGCACCGGATCTGCCCAGGTAAACATCTCCCCGAAGGAATCCGACGAGCACGCCCTATAGCCGATGCTAGAAAAGATGCTTTCCAGGCGCTTGTTTGTCAACTCGCCATTGACGCGATGGCTCTCAATGGAGAAGTGAATGGCATGAGTCTTCAGAAAATCCTTGGCGGATTCGACCAGGTCTAATTCAGCCCCTTCGATATCGATCTTTACGTAATTGGGAACTTCCCCGAGTTCAGCGCAGGCATCCGCGAAGCTAATAGTGGGGACCGTCTGGTACAGGTGCTCGTCGGAGTAGACGAGGTAATCGGTCAATCCCGCGCACATAGTGCCGTCCATGCAGAACCTAGCTGTGCCCGTAGTGCCGGCGAGCGCTTTCTTCACAGGGATGACGTTAGCCAGCCCGTGCATCGCAATGTTCCTGGTGAGGAACTCGTAGTTGTGTTCGTCGGGTTCGAAGGCATAGACCTTGCCGGAAGGACCCACCATTTGGGCTAGGAAATAGGCTGTCGCGCCGGCATGTGCACCGGCGTCCCAGACGATGTCTCCGGGCTGCGGCGTGTAACTGGCGGTATACACGTCCATCACGTCGTCCTCGGGAATCGACGGGAAGTAGAAGGCGACCTGGCTCTTAAGGTAGAGATGCAGTCCGGGCTTCGAGAAGTTCAGCACCGTGCGGCCGCCGATGGGTTTGCCTTCTATGGTGTTGAAGTACAAGTCGTAACAGCCGAGCATCCAGGGCACCTCTACGTACTGCGTCTTGGCGAGAATCATCTCACGATTCCCTTTGCGGAGAACGATGCAATCGTTAGGGAATGTGATTCCGAAGCCCCGCCGTCGAGCATTGAACCACAACGCAGCATGCACCAGAGGATGGTCGGGACCAAGCCGCACCAAGTAATTTTTGAGGAACTGCATGGCTCTCGATACTACGGGTTATAGCCGAGCCAGTCGTGCGTTCACGTATGACGATGACGGCAGGAAAAGCGCAGCTTGCACAGTAGCGTCCTCGCGCGCACAGCGTTTCCCGGCATAGGTCTATCTACCCAATCAGTAGAATTCAAGACGCCTTGTCAGGTTCGGCGACCCGCTTGGCGGTCCCGGGCAATAGCCCTCTTTCGCTTGGCGCCGATCGTTGCCCGCCGCACGATTCGCGCTTGCATCGCGCCCGAGAGCGGCAAAGCTCATCTGGATGGTTGCTCGACTACCGGATGTGTCCGAGAGCGGCGTGGTGGATCTGCCTGCGCGCCAAACGCGCATATGCCGCTATGTTGATCTGGCGCTCAGTCCTGGGCCATCCCGACGACTACTAGGGGTCGCCGACCAGTTCATCCGCACTTTCCTCGTACGGTGTGCGCCAGTCCGCAAACATCGCATCCACCAGGCTAGGCATCGTGTCGAAGCTGTCGAGCCGAGCGTCCGCCCGGATCAAGTGAATGTCGCCATGGGGATAGCCGAAGGTAACGAGCGCGAAGCGGAGTCCCGCTGCAACTGCGGTTTCGGCATCGATTTCGCTGTCGCCGACGAAGATTGCCTTGCGCGCGCTTGCGCCCAGCTGCTCCAGTGCAATGTCAGCGAGCTGCGGATCGGGCTTGAGACGCCGACCGGGGGCCCCACCGACGATGACGTCGAGATGGCTGGCGATGCCGAGTCCCGCGGCGTAGGGAATCGCAATATCCTCCCGCTTGTTCGTGCAGACGGCTATGAGGTAGCCCTGCTGCTTTAGCGCCGCGAGCATGGTGGGCACGCCGGGATAAAGGTCGCCGGGATCGGCAGTCTGGCCGCGCAGGATGTTGCGGAACTCATCGAGATCACGGAGCGGATCGGACGCGCCGCCGAGCGCGCCGCGTAACATTGCTTCGCCGCCGAGGCTTACCCAGCGCCGCACCGACGAAACCTCGACGGGCGGGACGCCGCGGCGGCGTGTCATCTCGTTGAGGCCGCGGGTCAGCGTCGGGGCGCTGTCCACGAGCGTGCCGTCGAGGTCGAACAGAATGGCGCCGGCCGAATTCCGGTTAGGGCTTGGCGGCACTTTTGGACTGCTCGATGACTTGTCCGGGCAAGTGCTCCGAAGCGGGATCCAGCGGCACAATCATGTTGGCGCGGAACTCCGCGCGCGGCAGTAGCGGGGACATGTCTTCTAGCGGCATGGAGCGAATCGTTCCGTCCGGTTGGGGCAGAGCCGCGGATTTCGGCCACAGCGCCTCGTCGGTCTGGACCCGCACGTCGACGATGACCGGTCCGCGCTGCGAAAGTGCCTTGCGGACGCCCGATTCGAGGTCTGCTGCATCGTCGATGCGCATTGAGTCGATGCCGTTTGCCTTTGCGAGCTGCACGAAATCGGGTAGCCCGAGACGTGCTTCTGGCCCAGTTCCGACGTAACGGCCCTCGAAATAGTTGCGTTGGGTGTTGCGGATCGAGGCATAGCCGCCGTTGTCGAAGAGGAACAGCTTTAGCGGCAGGTCGAGGACGCGGATAGTCTGTAGCTCCTGGATGTTCATCATGAGGCTGCCGTCGCCTTCGATTCCGACCAGGGACTTCGCGCCTGAGGCTAACGCCGCCCCAACCATCGCCGGTAAACCATAGCCCATGGCCCCAAGGCCGGAGGTCAGGAAAATGCGCTGTCCGGGCTTGTTGGCGAAGCCCGTGTGGAAGATCTCGACCGCCAGACCTGAGCTGCCGGTGACTATAAGTGTGTTCTCACCAATCTCGTCGGCGAGCACTTTCGTGAGGTGGTAGTGGCTGATGATGCCGGACTTTGGGAAGGGCATGCCGTCGTTGATGGGATAGCGTGCCTTCCAACCGTTGCAGCGGTCAAGCCACGACGAGCGGTCCTTCATGGCGAACTGCGACCTCTGTGCCAGCATCGCGCTTATGAAATCTTGCGCGTCAGCACAAATCGCGCGAGCGATCTTCATGTCAGCGGAAAATTTGTTGAGCTCGGCGGGATCGACGTCGACGATGATCTTAGAGGCATGACGGCCGAATTTTGCTGGGTTGTAGGCAGTCACCACGTTGTCCAGCCGCGCCCCGATCGCAAGAATCAAATCGCTGTTTTGGATTGCAAAATTTGGCGGACGCAAGGCGACCGTGCCAGGTTTTCCGACACAGAGGTGATGGTTCGAGGGAATGAGGTCCGCCGCGTTCCAAGTGGTGGCGACGGGAACGCCAAGCGCCTCATAAAGGTTACGGAAATCTCCTGCCGCCTCGGCAAGTCGAATGCCATGGCCCGCAAGGATGATCGGGCGTTCGGCGGCGTTGATGAGATCAATGACCTCGGCCGCGTCGGCGGCGAGGTTTCTGGTTTCGTTGGTCTCCCGCGTGAACCCTTGGAGCGTAGAAGCATCGATTTGCGCGGCTTGAACGTCTAGAGGGATATCGAGCCAGACAGGCCCTCGGCGGCCGGTGGTGGCCAAATGCACTGCCTTCTCAAAGTGATAGCGGATCTCGGAGGGATCGAGCACCGTCATGGCATATTTGGTGATTGGCTTCACGATCGAGACGATGTCAACTTCTTGCGGACCCTGTTGACGCACGCCGCTCTCGCCCATCAGATCCGCGCGCTTGACCTGACCGGAAATGATAAGCAGCGGTACTGATTCGATCCAGGCGCCGGTGACTCCGGTGATTGCGTTGGTGGCGCCCGGCCCGGTTGTGACAAGCGCACAACCGAGATGGCCATTGATGCGCGAATAGGCCTCAGCCGCAATAGCAGCCGCCTGCTCGTGGTGCGTGGGCACGTAGCGGAGTTCGCTGTTCTGCCCGAGTGCGTCTACAAGGTACATTGCCCCGCCGCCAGGAACGAGGAATACCGCATCCACGCCCTCTTCCCGCACGCGCGCAAACAGATAGTCCGCGAGCCGCACGGTCGTGGACATGGTGAGGTCGGTCTTCTCTGATGCCGCAGAGGCTGTTCTCATCACATCCAATGTGTCAGAAAGGTTTTGCGCTCTTTGTTCTCGCCGATTTTCGGGTCGGTGTAGAACGAGTCGTCTTTGTAATGAGTCGAGGAGATTTCCTCGAAGATCGCGCCGGTCTTGCTGGTGAAGGCGTGCCGCACGGTGCGCTCGACGGTGATGACGTCCCCGGGCCCGCATTGGCGCTCCTCGCCGTCGAGCGCGACGTCGAGATCGCCGTAGAGAACATGGAATGTCTCTTCTTTATAATTGTGGTACTGCTCTGGATGATGCTGCCCGGGCAGCACGGCGATGAGCTTCTTGCAATATTCGCGGTTCACCACGGTGATCATGGTGATCCCGAACTCGTCGAACTTGTCGATGCCGTAGTGGTGCGAGATTTCGAGTTCGGCTTGGCCGGGAATCACCACATTCGCGCGGGCGAGCAGCGACTTAACGCGTTGGACTATGTCGAATACCTTCTCGCGCACTTCCTCGCGGCGGCTGTTGGAGGCCAGGATCGGTTCATGTTTCCTGATGTCCGTCGTCGCATAGAAGTGGGTGTATTTTGACCAGTCGTTGGCGGTGATGTGGCCATCCTGTGTGGGGATCGCCATGAAGACGTCGCCACCGCCGATGTGTTCGCCGGCCTTGATGTCGCGGCTGGCGAACGCGCCGCGGCGCAGCGACAAAAGGCTTTCCAGCTCGTCCTGGGTCGCCTCGGAGCGCTCGCCTGAGATGCCGTTAATCGTACGGGCTGCGTGGGCCACCTCAAGCCATGCGTGCGCCTGATCGGGGCCCGCCGAGTAGCCGTTAATGCCATATTTGTCGGTCGCGAGACCGACATGCTTTTCGAACACGGTGCAGCCCTTGCCGATTGCGATCGCCACCGGGAGCGTCTCGGTCGGGAATTCGTGGGTCGAGTACCCGATGCGGATATCTTCATAGCGCTGGCTCAGGAAATCAATTTGGTTGAGCTGGAGCTTGTCGTTGCTGGTCGGGTACTCGGCCACGCAATGCATGAGCACAAACTCCCTATTGCGGTGCTTGAGAAAAGCAACGACATTGTCGATCTCTGTGACGGTCGCTCCCGCGGTCGAGACGATCATGGGCAGCGTACTGCCGACTGCCTTTTCGAGCAGTGGCCAGTCGGTGAGCGAGCAGCTCGCGATCTTGAGGATGTCGAACCCATCGGCCACGACCCGATCGACGGACTCCTCGTCGAAGGGAGTGCAGACGGGGATGAAGCCGTTTTCGCGGATAGCGTCGACGAGCTTGCGGCTCTGTTCGCGGCTCAAACGGGTTTCCTCAAACCGCTTGATATACTTGATGTCGTTGCGTCCCTGATAGTCGGGATGGATGAATGTATCGAGCGCGCGGTACTGCATCTTGAAGGCGAACTTGAAGTCGAAACCCTCAGCGACGGAACGGAATTCCCTGATGAGACGTACGCCGTGATTGACGTCGCCCATGTGATTGTTGGCCATTTCGAAGATGAAGAGCCAGTCGGGAATGCTTGATTGAACGACGGGCCTAATGGCTTTCTTATCCGGCAACACTACGAGCGACCTCCGTTGTTGTGATACGGGCGGCATCCTGCGGGGAACGAGTCACTTTGCGCGCCCCTCGCGAAGAACACTCCAACGTCCATTTCACGGGCCTACCTTCTATGCCTGAGTGGGTAAAGCGGACCGGAAGCGCTCTTGTCGGCAGCCTCTTCGGCTGCAACCCGGGCCGAATCCTGCGGGCGTCTCGGCCTGACAAACATCCTTCCCTCGGTGCCGCGCAACTCAGTCATAACCCGACCTTCCGCGTGACTACGAAGTTGGGACGCTGCTTGACCTCTTCGTAAATCAGCCCGAGGTATTCGCCGATGACGCCAACGAACAAAGTAATCACCCCGAAACCGATGAGCATGACGCAGATGAGCGATCCGTACCCTGGGAAGGGCAGCATCCCATAAAAGAGGATTCGCGCGGCGAGCACTAAAACCGCGATAGCAGCGATGGAACTGAAGAAGAATCCGGTGAGCGTGATAAGCCGCAACGGCAAGTAGGAATGAGCGAAGATCCCCTTGAATGCCAGGTTGATGACCCCGAAGCTGTACGCCTTGGACTCGCCAGCAAAGCGTGGCGGACGAACCATCGGTAGCCCGATCGATTTGAAACCTACCCAGGAGAAGAGACCGCGCACAAACCTGTTGCGCTCGTCCATCGAACGAACCGTCTCGTAGACTTTTCGATCAACCAAGCGGAAATCGCTGGCGTTTCTTGTGATTCGATCGTGAGTGAGCCGACCCGCCAACCAGTAGAACAATCGAGAGTTCATTGCACGAATTGGGCCGGTACCACGCCGCTCCGTCACCACTCCGTAGATGTTCTCGTAACCCTCTTCCCACTTGCGAATCATTTCCGGGATGAACTCTGGCGGGTCTTGCAGGTCGGCGGTCATGAGCACCACGGCGTCGGCGTCGACCACGTTGAGGCCGGCAGTCAGGCCACCATCCATTCCGAAGTTACGGGCCAACTGCAAGATTCGGAACCTTGGATCTGCTTCATTGATGGCGACCAGCTTGTCCATGGTGTCGTCGGTTGAGCCGTTTTCGACGATGATCGCCTCGAATTCGTACGCCGGCTCAGAGTCGAACATGACCGCCAACCGCTTCGCCAGTTCGTTCACGCATTCGCTCTCGTTGAAGGCGGGGATGATGCAAGCGATCTTTTTCTTCACTTCACTGCCAGACCTTCCAGGGTGGCTTTCCGCTGTTCCAAAGGTTGTTCAACACCTGAGATTCTCGATAGGTGTCCATCGGCTGCCAGAAGCCGTGGTGAGGGAATGCTGCGATCTGGTGGTCTTCGGCCAGCCGCAAGAGCGGCTTCTCCTCTAACACGGTTTCGTCCCCGTCGAGATAGTCGAAGACGCCCGGCTCAAAGATGAAGTAGCCGATGTTGATCCAGTCTTCGGTCTGCGGTTTCTCCCTGAACTTGGCGACAGCACCGTCCTGTTCTAAATCGATGACGCCGAACCGGCTCATCGGCTGGGTGGCGGTCATAGTGGCGAGCTTGCCGTGCGAGCGGTGGAATTCGATGAGGGCAGGGATGTCGACGTCGGCGATGCCGTCGCCATAGGTGCACAGGAACATCTCTTCGCCGATGTACTTCTGGATGCGCTTGATGCGACCACCGGTCATCGTGTCCAAACCGGTATCGGCGACGGTTACCCGCCAGTTAAATTCGTCGTGGGAGCCGTGGTAGCGGATGCTCGATTGGTCACCGAGTGTGATGGTGAAATCCAGATTGGAGACCCCGTAGTTGGAGAAATAACTCTTGATGTACTCACTTTTGTAACCAGCACACACCACGAATTCGGAAATGCCGTGGTGCCCAAGGATTTTCATGATATGCCACAGCACGGGCCGGCCGCCGACCTCGACCATCGGTTTGGGGCGGAACTCGGTTTCCTCGCGCATTCGCGTACCGAGACCCCCCGCCAGGAGTACGGCTTTCATGGCGACTTGTCCAATCTCAAGGCAATCGTCCCTCGGCGCGGCATTGAGTGTCGTACAGCATTGGACGGCGTGGGGTGACGTACGTCACCACAGGTGACACACTAGCAATAGCGCGACGCGCCCGGCGCGTTTTCGAAGCCCGCCTGATAAATCATATGTATTAACAAGAGAAGCCCGAGGAGACCTCATTTCACGACCCGCTACCGAGAGGTCAGGTGACGACGTATTCGAGCAGGACCGTGCGGACATCCTCGCGGCCGTTCGCGGCTACGCACAGCGCAAGCTCGCGAAATCCGAATTCGTCCCCGGTACGACACCGGTCCCCGTCTCGGGCAAGGTTCTCGACCCGGAGGACTTTGCCGCACTGGTCGATGCCTGCCTCGATGGCTGGCTGACGGCCGGCCGATTTCACCCGATTTTCGAACGGGAACTCGCCCGCTATGTGGGGGCCCGCGGCGCCGTCTTCGTCAACAGCGGGTCGAGCGCTAACCTTGTTGCGCTGAGCGCCCTGACGAGCGGGAAGCTAGGCAAGAAACGGTTTGGCAAGCGGCCGCTTGAGCCTGGCGACGAGGTGCTAACCGTCGCCACAGGGTTTCCCACCACCGTCAACCCGATAATCCAGAATCGGCTTCGCCCCGTCGTGGTCGACATCGAACTGGGCACCTACGACGCCATCCCGGAGCGCCTACGCGAGGCCGTGGGCCCCAAGACCAAGGCGATCATGATGGCGCACACCCTGGGTAACCCTTTCGACCTAGGCACCGTGCAGGAGTTGTGCGAAACGCACGGCCTGTGGCTGGTCGAGGACTCGTGTGACGCCCTTGGCTCGACCTACGACGGCAAACGCACCGGCAGTTTCGGCGACACCGCGACCGTGAGCTTCTATCCCGCGCATCACATCACGACGGGCGAGGGTGGCGCCGTCTTCGTGAAATCGGCGCTGGTCCGCAAACAGGTCGAGTCGTTCCGCGATTGGGGACGCGACTGTTACTGCCCGCCGGGCGAGGCCAACACGTGCCAGAAGCGCTTCGACTGGCAATTGGGCGATCTGCCGAAGGGTTACGACCACAAGTACATCTACAGCCACATCGGATACAACCTGAAGGCCACCGACATGCAGGCCGCCATCGGGCTGTCCCAGCTGGCCAAGCTCGACGGCTTCGTCCAGGCGCGCAAGAACAACTTCGACTACCTGATGTCGCGGCTGACGGGTGTCGAGGGGCTACTGCTACCGGTGGCCACGCCCAAATCCGACCCATCGTGGTTTGGGTTCCCGATCACGCTTGATCCCGCCCATCCCGTGGATCGCACCAAATTCATGCAGTTCCTCGACGACCGCAAGATCGGTTTCCGTCAGCTTTTCGCCGGCAACCTGGTCAAGCAGCCGGCCTACCGTAACGTCGATTTCCGGATTGTCGGGGACCTGACCAACACCGACATCGTGATGAATCGGACGTTCTGGGTGGGCACTTATCCGGGCCTCACCCCACCGATGCTTGATTTCCTGGCCGACTCCATCCGGGACTACATGGCCGAAGCTGCGCGGTAAGCGTGCACTACCTCGTCACCGGGCACACCGGCTTCAAAGGGGCTTGGCTGACGCTGCTGCTGCTCAGCCGTGGACACCAGGTGTCTGGCTTGGCGCTCGACCCCGTTGAGGGCAGCCTCTTCAAGCGGGCTCAGCTCGCGGACCGGCTTGTCTCGGATTTCCGCGTGGACATCCGCGACGCCGAGGCGACTATGGCTGCGGTGACGGCCGCGGCTCCGGATGTCGTCGTGCATATGGCCGCCCAGTCGTTGGTCCGCGAGTCATATCGCAACCCGCGCTACACCTATGAGACCAACGTTATGGGTACGCTTAGCGTGCTGGAAGCCGCCGCGGCAACGCCGTCGGTACGGGCGCATCTCGTTGTTACCACCGACAAGGTCTACCGCAACATCAACCAGGAGGCTGGTTACGCTGAGACCGACCCCCTCGGGGGCGACGATCCCTACAGCGCATCGAAGGCGATGGCCGATATGCTCGCCCAATCCTGGATTCGCAGTTTTCCGGGCCCCCCCACCGCCATCGCTCGTGCAGGTAACGTCATCGGTGGTGGCGACGTGAGTAGTGATCGGTTGCTACCTGACTTGATCGCCGCGTATTCGCTCGGCCAGGCGCCCCTACTGCGGTTCCCTCGAGCGGTGCGACCCTGGCAGCACGTTCTCGACTGCCTGAATGGCTACCTCACCTTGGTCGACGCACTGCTTGACGGCTCCGGGCTGGGCGAGTGGAATTTCGGGCCCGGCCGCGAAAGCTTCATCGAGGTGGGACAAGTGGCGACGTTGGCGGCCGAGCTATGGGGCGGCGGGGCGCATTGGGTAGTCGATGGCGGAGACCATCCACACGAGGCGCATCTGCTGGCGTTGGATCCTTCGAAAGCGCGCTGCGAGCTGGGCTGGCGCAACCGGCTCGGATTCCGCGATGCCGTGGCATGGACGATCGACTGGGAGCGGCGCGTGCACGCGGGCGCCGACGCACTCACGACGACCCGGCGGCAGATCGCCGCCTTCGAAGGCCTCGAATGAGTGAATTCGACTTTCCGCCCGAATCGGCTCTCCCCGGGCCGCTGATCCGGCTGGTCCGCGACCAGCGCGTGGCGTTCCTGGCGGTTGGAGCGATCAACACGGTGGTCGGCTTCGGAATCTTCGTCGCCTGTTCTGAGACCGTTGGCCACTTTGTCGACCACCGGTTCGGCGCGGTCGCCGCGGCGCTGGCGACCATCGTTATCACGCACCCGCTGACCGTCTTGTTCGCCTTCGCAATGTATCGGCGGTTCGTGTTCCGCGTCACAGGCCACGTGCTGACTGACCTGATGCGCTTCTGGACCATCTACCTCACCAGATTAGGTATCAACGCGGTCGCCTTGCCGGTGTTGGTCGAGCTAGGCCTGCACCGCATCCCGGCGCAGGCAATCATCTTGGTATGTGGCACGGTGCTGAGCTATTTCGGTCACCGGCACTTCACCTTCCGGCGCGGTGCGGCCGACACTAGGGACGAAACGTCACGCATGTAAGCATGGGGCGGTCAAAGCTGCCGGTGACCAGCGGTGCGGTGGTTGTTCGCCGTCTCATCATTGCTGCGAATCAACATCGTCGGCTTTGCGTCGTGAACTGTAATTCGCCATGGACCTTTGCCCGATCGAATGGAAGGCGTTGACAGATCCGCGTTGGAGCATCTCCCCTGAAGCTTCGCCTGGGGGCGTCGCGTGTCGTGGCGTGCTGCGGTTGCTTACCACCGACGAATCTCATGCGCCAGCTTCGAGACGGAAGGCCGGGCAAGTACGCCTTCCAAGTGAGTCTTCGCGACGACCTCGTTGACCAGCTTCCTGATGGACGGCCGGAAGAGCACACCGTTGTGGTGATCGCGGAAATCCTCGAACGCCACGCGGAAGGCATGTTCGCTCGTCCGATACGCGTCGAAAACGCGATCCAGTGCAGGCTCGTCCAAAGGCTCGTCCCGTGCAGCGGCGCGCAGCGCCTCGTATGTTGCGGGCATCCAGTCTGTGCCAAAGACGTCGGTCACGGGGCCACAGTGTCTCGTATGCCGAAGATCCGGTGCGAGAAAGGCGTCGATTGCGTCCTCGTCCCGCGTGGTCAGATCGATAGCGAGCGCTGCGGAGACCCGCTCTACTTCCCGGCGCCAGTCGTCGAGAAGGTTGGCGTAGTCGACGAACACGCGCGGCAGATCGCGCGTGCGTCTCTCGGCCATCAGAGTGTATTTCAGCCACAACGCACCAGAGAGTTCCGGCGAGGTTTTATTGAGCGCCGCAACCGATGACATGACCTCCTGCGGGTGGCGCACCGTGATCGCGACTGCGATGTTGAATCCGGCCAGACGCGCCGCCTCGAACCACTGGTCGGGCAGCACCGTTATCTTCGGATCCTTGATGACCACGAGCGGCGCGACCGGCAGTGTGGTCAGAAACCCCCGAATCTCGGCGATACAGGCGGCGTTCTCTTCGGCAGTGAATGCATCCTCTTCCTGCAGCCGCAGCGACGGATCGAACACGCTGCTGCCGTGGCGGTGCAGTATTGATTCGTTGAGGTAGTTGGCGGCGCGCGGCTCCCAGTGGCCGAGCGGATTGCCCACCCTGGCACCCACCAGACTGGCCGGGAGCGTACCGCCGCACAGCGAGAGAACACGGGTGAGCGCCGACGTTCCGGACCGGAACATGCCCAATACGAACAGAGCGACCGGCGGGGCCATGGCCCCGGTCTGCCCGGCATCGACGCTCACGACCGCAACTCCGCGCCCGACGCCCCCGTCAGTTCCGCGGTGCGTTCGACGATCAGCTGCAGCGGCCGCACGCCGGGGCACGACTCGGACAGCAGGGCGGTGCTGATCTCGCGGCTGGCGTCGGTCCACCGGGCGCCCGCGCGGACCCGGTCGAACAGGCGGGCGTTGTCGATGGCCACCGATGCCGCGGACGCGAGCGCGCGGACGGTGACCTCGTCGGCCTCGCAGAAGCAGCGCCCGAGCCGGTCGTCCGCGGCGGCCACGATGCGGTGCAGTATCGCGTCCAGCTCGAGATCGGCGCCGATCTCGATCGCCACTTGGAGCAGCTGCGCCATCTGCTGGCCTTCGGCGGCCAATTCGTCGAGCTGCTCATCCATCCGGCTCAGAAAGTCGGGCCAGCGGAGCCCAAAAGCCGATCCACACTCGTCTTCGCGCATCTCCCGACTTTCTTCAGACTGGTGCCCGGTGCCAAGCAGTTGAAGGTAGAGCCCGAGTGCGAAATAAATTTGCTGACGAGTAAATTTCCCGTTGGGGTTTTGCCTTAATCTGCTGGTGGATGCCACCGTACCAGCGAGCCGCGGACATCGCGCAAGTGTTGCTACATGTGACGGATAGCCGTAACGGGGATCGCGGCCGCCGCTCAATATGCAGTGTGGACGGCACGGCTCTACGGCGCCGACCGGTTGCCGCGCCCGTCGCAACCCCGACGCGCAGTCGTGAACCCACGGAGGATCAGGCAGCCCGCATTTTCCGAGCGGCCCAAGAACGCCGCCAACTCTAGCGAGGAACCGATATCACATTCGCATGCGCCCGGTGACGCGTCATGCATTCGTACAGACCGCTCAGCTTCTGCGTCAGGCAATGCCCGGATCGGTCCATTCGGGCGGTTACGTGATCAATTAGCTATTGAGAAGCGCGGAATCGTTGCCCCGTCCATCGCGGTTGGACGGGATACCGCTGCCAGCGCTGCATATCAGGCCGATTCGCGTGGTGACGATTCTGTCGTCACCACGGTTGGTCGTGACTTGGCGCGGGCAGCAGTATCCCGCGGAACGTCCCCGGCTTGATCACTGCCATCACCCCATTTTGCTGGTCTTCGCGCGTAGGAAACGATGATCACCACGCATGCGAGCAGCCAAAGGAGCGGCGCTAACCCCGCTGTAGTCAAGACGGTCTGGGCAGTACCGATGATTCCCTTGGCACCAAGTTGCCCGAAGACCGGTATTGGATTCGCCTGGCCGGGCACGGGAACCTGAGCGATGCTGAGCGCCGTCGCGAAAGACACACACATACCGACGCCACGACGGCGGCCGTCGCGGGACGCAAGGCGTTCGAATATCCCGGCACCCGGGGGCCCGGCGGGGTCTCGGACAACCACCGCCGCGATCGGTAGAGCGAATACCAGATAGTAGAAGATGACCAAACCCGGGGAGAGTGCGGCACCCGCCAGCAGCACAATGCCAACCATGACAGGTGGGATGCGCCGCCCGAGAGCCAGCACGGAGACCACGATAAGCGCCAAGACGCCATACCCGATTAGAGATCGTGGACCCGCCAGGAAGCCGTCCGGTATGCCGCCCGATCGGGCGGCTTTCGCCATGTCCGGCACCACCAGGAGCGCTCTGCCGAAGGAGATATTTCGCAAGCCGACAAGCCCTGGAAAATAATGGCTGTAGTACGACATGTTGTGCATCGACTGTGCGATTGTCGCCGGGAAATTACGCGGCCACAGTAGATACGCGACGAGATTGGACACCGCAACGCCAGCGAGCGCCATGCCGCCCAACCGCCATTGTCGAACAGCCAGCAAGGCCACCGCCAGCACGGCGAACTGTGGTTTTATCAGCGAAGCCAAGACCACCATGACCGCGACGAGGGTCCACCGCCGGCGGCACAACGCCACTAAGAAAATCAGTGCGACCGGTACGGCGAACCCCGCCGAGTTGCCGCGATCGATTACCGCCCAGGCTGGGATAGCGGCAGCGCCCAGCGCCACGAAGACAACCACCCGCTCGAGACCATGTGCCCCCCGGGCCGCCCACACCGCGGGAGAAAGGACCGCAATCGTCAGTGCCAGTAGATAACTGACAAGCCCTAGCTGCGGGACCCCTAGCCACTTGGCGGGAAGTCCGAACAATAAATGGGGCACCATTCCGGCCGCCGGGTACGCCGACCCCATCGGCTGGTAATTATTCCACGGGCCTACCAGCGGGGAAGGCGCCCAGGGATTGGACCGCATACCGGCCTGCACGACCCCGGAATAGTCGCTGAAGCAGTGCCGACCGATATTTATGCCACGATCCTGCCAGCAGTCTTGGGGGATCCACAGAAGCGAGGAGAGGACATCAACAGAGAAGCACTGGACGAGGACGTAGCCTGTGACCGCGGCAAGGGCCGTTGCGAGCAGGATCGTGCCGAGCAGGATCGTGCGTTCGGATTGGGATGCGACTTCATGGAATCGCCTCCCGAGCGCAGTCACCGCACCACGTCGCACATCGAGGGATCGATTCATCTGCGTCCGCCTCGATTCTGCGCGAAAGAGTGGGAGCGAAGGCCGGTCGGCAATCGGCAGTCTAGGGCAATCGCACTGAGTTGTTGCCAGATTGGGATTGTTTTGTCGCTCTCGATCTAGCGCGTCGTGTCAGCCCTCGGCCTCAGGCCTCGCGGGGGCAGTCTTCGACGAACGCATAGTTCCCTGTTGGATCACCCTCTTCCAGGGTGGATCCGATGAGATCCTTCTCGCATCCGATCGGCACTTGTAATCTTGTTGGTGTGCTGCATGTTTCGGTCGCGGCGTAGTGGTGTGTGGGCCATGTCAAGGGTGCGAACCTTGACATCTTTCCGCGCATAGGGTGACCTCGAGCCCAAAGCGGCCGATACCGCCAGCCTCACGGAAAGGTGGTGTGATTTCCGCATTGAAGAACCGCATCCGCGACTTGTCGATCCTCGTCAACCTCGTCCTATTGCCTCGACCGCCGTTCGTGATGCGGCGCTACCCCTACCGCGGCAGGCGCCGCATGCTCAAGGCTCTCGGTCCGGAGCTCAGCGGGCCAGTGAACTGGTCGGTCTCCGAGACGCCTGCCGCTGGTGGTGAGTTGGCGTCGATTTTTGCGACTAGCGAGAACATCTTGAAGTGGCGGCATTATCTGCCGATCTACGAGTCGGCGTTGGCTCCATTCAAGTCGCGGCCCATACGGATGATGGAAATCGGCGTTTTTCGCGGTGGCTCATTGCAGCTGTGGCGGCGTTATTTGCATCCAGAGTCGGTGATAGTCGGCGTCGATATAGATCCCGCCGCCCGGCAGTTCGACGATCCTCCACAACGGATCCATGTCCGGATCGGGGGTCAGCAGGACGAATCTTTTCTACGGAGCGTCGTGAGCGAGTTCGGCCCCTTCGACGTGATTCTGGACGACGGCAGCCATATGGCATCGCACATGGTACAGACGTTTCGCCACCTCTTCGCTGATGGACTCGCGTCGGGCGGCATCTACATAGTCGAGGACATCCATGCGAACTATTGGACGGAGTTCCGCGACGACCGGATGTCTTTCGTCGAGTTCACGAAATGGCTCATCGACGCCATGCACGCGCACTACCAGGTGGCGGACGGCTATCTCAACTTCCACGAGGGTGACCCACACCGGTTGACGGAGATCTCGGTACCGCTTGCGACGACGCTCATCGAGAAGGTTGAGTTCTATGACTCCATAGCCCTGATCCATCGTGCGAAGGGGCGCCGCGTGCTGCCAAGTTCCGTTGGTCGGTAGAGGGGTTGGAGCGGCCCCGTTCAACCGGCTCGGCCATCGCCGTGAGTGGCATCGGCAATCGAGCGCCTCCGATCAATCCTGGATCCGCGGCTCACCGCGACAGTGATGAAATCCGTTGCCGCCGTTAATGCTTCGGCGGCACATGCGGTCAAAGTCGCGATGGGCGGCCCAGCCAGATTTCAGATGCGGCTGACCAGTGACGAATGATGTCGCGCCAGCAAGGTAGGCA
Source organism: Mycobacterium sp. E2497 (assembly GCF_001668695.1). Classification (NCBI taxonomy): domain Bacteria; kingdom Bacillati; phylum Actinomycetota; class Actinomycetes; order Mycobacteriales; family Mycobacteriaceae; genus Mycobacterium; species Mycobacterium sp. E2497. The sequence continues at coordinate 22,153 of NZ_LZKD01000232.1, read as the reverse complement.
ACACGCCGCCCCAAGCATATCGATGAGCACGAATCGGTGCCGGTTAGCGGTGAGTGAGCTACCATCTGCGCGGGGGAATCTGGCTAACGCGCGTCGCAGCCGAACGGCAAGGAGTGGGCAGCCATGAGACAAGGACGACAGCGATCATCAACATCGAACGATTGCGTGCTGGATGGATGTTTGAAGGTGTGCTCCATAAGCAAGGAACGGCAGATTGCCAAGCAATTCGATCATCTGGCCACTGAGGTGTCATGAAGGCCATCGCGTTCTACTTACCGCAATTTCACCCGATCCCGGAAAACGATCGATGGTGGGGCCGTGGCTTCACCGAATGGGTCAACGTTGCCAAAGCACGTCCCCTTTTTCGTGGCCATCATCAACCGCATATCCCTGCTGATCTGGGTTTCTACGATCTACGTCTGCGCGAGACGCGAATCGCGCAAGCGGAGCTAGCCCGGAAGTACGGCATCGGTGGTTTTTGTTACTACCACTACTGGTTCAACGGCAAACTCTTGCTGGAGAAACCGCTTGACGCCATTCTTACCGACCAGGAGCCGGACTTCCCCTTCTGCATCTGTTGGGCCAACGAGACCTGGAACCGGCGTTGGGACGGCCGTGAAGAGGAAATACTCATCAAGTCGGATCATGACACTTATGATCCGGAGGCGCACTTCGAATATCTCGGCAAGGCCTTCTTCGATCCACGCTATATACGGATTGATGACAAGCCAATTTTCCTCATCTATCGCATCGACCAATTCCCCGATATTCGGTCGACTATCGCCAGATGGCGCGCCAAAGCCGAATCGATGGGCCTACCGGGCATCTATCTCTGCGCCGTTCGTAGTTATATGCACAGCATGGGTGATGCGGAGACGATAGCCCAAGGTTTCGACGCCATCGTCGGATTCGAGCCACATTTCAGATCGCTGCAGCCGCAGCTTGTTGCCTCGTCGCGGCGCTATTTGGTTCCTCGCCTGCTAAACCGTCTGCGGGGAAAGGAATTCGTCGTCTACGATTACGCGGCAATGGTCAGCGCCGCCATGGCTCGGCCACAGATCGAAAGGTGTTTCCCGTGCGTTACCCCGAGTTGGGATAATTCTGCGCGGTCCGGCAGAGTAATCATTCAGAATGATGACGCCGACTTGTTCGAAGCATGGATGCGCGATGCGGCGAACCGAGTGGCTTCTTATCCTGAGGATGAGCAACTCGTTTTCATCAATGCCTGGAATGAGTGGGCCGAAGGCTGTCATCTCGAGCCGGACCTCCGCAACGGATATCGCTTTCTGGAGGCGGTGCGGAAAGTGTTTGGGGGTGCAGCGGCGGTATCCAGCACCGGGCAGGATTAAGCGGGAAGTGCCCGACGTGGGTAATCGGCCACGCCTGGATCCGTGGCGATTTGGCGGGGTTACATCGTGGTGCAGCCAACTCACAGCAACCAATTGCCTGGCACCGGACAAAGTTGCGGTCGGATTCGCGTTAGGCGAAACGCGTCGCGCGGGCGAAGCTTTCGAGGAGATCGGCCGCGCGGCGAGTGCTTTCCGCGGGTTTGCTCATCCGAGTGGCAATCTCGCGGGCCCGAGTGAGGTATTTCGGGGCGAGGACCTGACGCAGGTCGGCAATCAGCGATTCGAGAGTGGTGGTCGAAAAGCGCCGGGCGGTACCGACTTTGAGCTTATCGAGCTGGGCTCCCCAGATCGCCTGGTCGGGCCACGTCCAAAGGATCAGCGTGGGGACTCCGGCACGGAGGCTCGCGGCTGTAGTGCCCGACCCGCCGTGGTGAACTATTGCTCGGCACGCGGGAAACGTCGCCGCGTAGTTGGCCGCGCCTACCAGCATGACGTGGTCGTCGACACGGGGCACATCGCCAACGTCAGTCCCGCCGGCGCAAATCAAGGCCCGCTCTCCCAACTGCGAGCAGGCTTCGCTAATCATTTCGACTGTGTCGGCCGGAGATTCGACGGGTGTACTGCCGAGGCTGAAGCAAATCGGCGGTGTTCCCGCGGCTATCCAGGACGTCACCTCGTCGTCGGCATCGGTTGTCAGTTCCATAGCCACCGCGCCGACAAAGGGGCGTTGGCCACCCCATTTTGCCCATTCGGTTGCCAGCCCTGGGAAGCAAAACTCGTCGTATGCCTGGATTTCCAACGAGCCACGTTTCGCTATCCGTCGCTGCGTAGGGGTTCTTGCCCGCGGTAGGCCGAGCTCACGGCGCTGTGTGTCCTCGACCTTCTTCAAAACTTGCCAGTAAAGCAGCCACTCGTTCATCGTCATGGCCTGGCGGAGCAACGGCGGCGGCAGGATTGAAGGAAGCTGGCTGTTTGCCCGTATCGGATAGTGATGCAACGTAGCCAATGGAATGTCGTGATACTCGGCGACGTTGGCTGCGACCTCCTCGTAGGTGAGGCCGGTGAACAGCAGGTCGGCACCGTCCGAGAGCGGCATCAGTGTCGCGCTGATCTGTCTCCAACATTGGGTGTGGAGCTCCCGCGCTTCTCGCTTTAACCTGATCTGATCCCGTATCTTCCAGAAGTTCCGCAGCGAATCCGTTCCGTTCTGAAATTTGCGTTGTGCCTCAACGAACGACTGTAGATCCGGTCCGAAAGCGACGACCGCGATGCCGGCCGACTCGACAAAGCCGACCAAATCAGGAGCGACGGCCATGTGAACGCCGTGTCCTCTGTGCAAGAGCTCACGGCCGATAGCCGCGCTGGGCTCGACATCGCCCCGGCTGCCGTAGCATGCCAGCACAAATTTCATGAAGGGTATGGCCTTTCGTTTGTTCTGCCCGACGATGTCCGGGGAGTTCCGTCATTATCGCCCGGGTCAGCTGGTCATGGTGGCGTTCGCCCACTGATTCGTGCGTTTTGGCCGTTGGGCTGGGTCGAACAGTAGGCCCGATTGTGCAAGGTTCCAGCTCTGAGGGTGGAATTCTCTCTGTTTCAGAGGCCTTTTGGGCGACAGGGTTCTGTCACATGTACCCAACGCGATTGGATGTGCTCGATGACGAAAAGTCAGTCGTTTGGCCAACGTCGGCCCGCCCCCGACACCTATCATTGGCTCACGGGGTACGCCGCGCACGTTGCGTGGCAGGGATTGGTACGGCCACCATAGGATGCCGAACACATGGTGACGAGCATGGACCGACGGAGGCGGGAGCCCAGTGAAGCGAGCGCTCATAACCGGGATCACCGGACAGGACGGCTCGTATCTTGCCGAACTGCTGCTGGGCAAAGGATACGAGGTCCACGGGCTCATTCGTCGAGCTTCGACGTTCAATACGTCTCGGATCGATCACCTCTACGTCGATCCGCACGAAGCGGGTGCGAGATTGTTCTTGCACTACGGCGATCTCACCGACGGCACCCGTTTGGTGACCCTGCTTAGCTCAATCGACCCCGACGAGGTCTATAACCTTGCGGCGCAGTCGCATGTGCGTGTCAGCTTCGACGAACCGGTGCACACCGGCGACACCACAGGTATGGGATCGATTCGGCTGGTAGAAGCGGTTCGGCTTTCCAGAGTCGACTGCCGTTTTTATCAGGCGTCTTCGTCGGAGATGTTTGGCGCTTCGCCGCCGCCGCAGAGCGAGCAGACGCCGTTCTATCCGCGCTCACCCTATGGCGCGGCGAAGGTCTACGCGTACTGGGTGACGCGCAATTACCGGGAGGCGTACGGTTTGTACGCAGTGAACGGCATCTTGTTCAATCATGAATCGCCACGGCGCGGTGAGACGTTCGTGACGCGGAAGATCACTCGAGCCGCCGCACGCATTAAGGCCGGCCTCCAGTCGGAGGTCTACATGGGCAACCTCGATGCTGTCCGCGACTGGGGGTACGCACCCGAATATGTGGAAGGGATGTGGCGGATGCTGCAGGCTCCTGAGCCTGAGGATTTCGTCTTGGCGACTGGTCGCGGTTACACGGTGCGTGAGTTCGCCCAAGCCGCATTCGACCACGTCGGGCTCGATTGGCAAAAGCATGTGAAGTTTGACGAGCGCTACTTGCGACCCACTGAAGTGGATTCTCTGGTCGGCGATGCGACCAAGGCTGCGCAATCACTGGGATGGAAGGCGTCTGTACACACCGGCGAACTGGCCCGGATCATGGTGGACGCTGACATCGCTGCTTTGGAGAGCGAAGGCAAGCCGTGGATTGATCAGCCAACCCTCCCCGGTTGGAGTTGACCTGGACGGATGGGCATCTCGATCGGCGTTCTGGACCGCGCATCGCCGGTGTATATCGCCGGGCACCGAGGGCTGGTTGGGTCTGCTCTGTTACGCAGATTCCAGGCCGAGGGGTTCACCAATCTTCTAGTACGCTCGCACAGCGAACTGGACCTCACTGATCGGGCCGCCACGATTGGCTTCGTTTCCGAAGCAAGGCCTCAAGTCATCATCGACGCGGCAGCTCGGGTCGGCGGGATCATGGCAAACGACACCTATCCGGTTGACTTTCTGTCGCAAAACCTTCAAATTCAAGTCAACCTGCTAGATGCCGCTGTGTTGGCGCGAGTGCCGCGGCTGCTCTTTCTTGGATCTTCCTGCATTTACCCGAAACACGCTCCGCAGCCGATCAGCGAGAGTGCGCTGCTCACGGGCCCTCTGGAGCCAACGAACGACGCGTACGCAATCGCAAAAATTGCGGGAATACTTCACGTTCAGGCGGTCAGACGCCAATATGGCCTGGCCTGGATCTCTGCGATGCCGACCAATCTGTACGGGCCCGGTGACAACTTTTCCCCAGAAACGTCACATCTGCTGCCGGCGCTCATCCGAAGGTATGCGGAGGCTAGAGCTTGCGGCGCGGCGACGGTAACCAATTGGGGCACCGGAACTCCGAGGCGCGAGCTTCTGCACGTCGATGACCTTGCGAGCGCGTGTCTTTACCTTTTGGAAAACTACGACGGCCCAAGCCACGTTAACGTGGGGACCGGCATCGACCACACCATCAGTGAGATTGCCGATATGGTCGCCGGAGCCGTGGGCTTTACCGGCGAAACCCGTTGGGATGCAACCAAACCGGACGGAACGCCACGCAAACTGTTGGATGTTTCGGTGTTACGGGAAGCGGGATGGGCGCCCAGAATTCACCTGCAGGCCGGGATCGAGGCAACGGTAGCTTGGTATCGCGCGAACGCTCGCGCGACGAGGGAGTGAATGAGCATTGAGCCTTGTAGCTTAGGTGATCTGGTTGGTTCGGCAGGCGCGAAGGCGTCGGCGTCAAACTGGGGGAGGGGACGTTCACTGAGAGTCCAGTACGCTGGGGATTGCAGCAACCAAGGGGCTGCGCGGCAGGATCCCGTCAACCTCCTTGGGCAAGTCGTTGGGCGACGATTGACGCCGGCCAGCACTCGGTGTTCCGACTCTGCGAGTCTGACGGTTACTCCGAATTTTGAACTGTCAGAGTTCCCGCGAACCATTGGGCTCACGTATTCACGTGTTAGTGTGGCGTAATGGATTTGTTTCGCCGTGCCCGGTTGATCGCGCGTGGTGCTACCCTTCAGCTAGCGCGTTACTATTCTGACCGCGAGTGGAAACGCCATTTTGTAAGCCAACTTGAATCGCGCCAGGTGGATGCTGTTTTCGATATTGGTGCTAATTCTGGGCAATACGCCGCTGGACTCCGGAAATCGGGATTCAAAGGCCGTATCATTTCGTTCGAGCCGCTCTCGGAGCCATTTTCCCGCCTGGAAAAGAATACTTTGAAAGACCCACTTTGGGACTGTCAGCGGTGTGCCATAGGCGATATCGATGGGAGTATCTCGATAAATATTGCGGGCAACGATGGCGAGAGCAGCTCTGTATTGCCGATGTTGAAAAGCCATCAGGACGCCTATCCACCGGCTAATTATGTTGGAACCGAGGATGTGCCGATAAAACGGCTCGATACCGTGGCATCGCAGATCTTGATGCCGACTGACACTATTTTTCTCAAGATTGATGTCCAAGGATTTGAAAAGCATGTTCTCGCCGGCGGGACCTCGACCGTCAACGACCGTTGCGTTGGCATGCAACTCGAACTATCGTTTCTTCCCTTGTATGAAGGTGGCATGCTCATTCCGGAAGCATTAGATCTCATTTATTCCTTAGGCTTCAAGTTGACAGGCTTGTTGCCCTGCTTCATTGATCCACGCAACGGTGAGATGTTGCAGGCAGACGGTATCTTCTTTCGCAAGAACGATTGATTTCAAATGTGCACTGACCCTCCGCCGGACCACATGCAAAACGCAGCGCCCGAGGTCTGGCCAGAGCGCTCAAGTCGGGACCTGAGAGTAGGGCACTGATGGCGCCATTGTTTTCGGTCATCATCCCGACTTTCAACGTGGCGACGACCTTGCATGCCTGCCTTGACACCATCGTCCGACAAACTTGTACCGATTTCGAGGTGGTCCTCATCGACGGCGCCTCGACGGACCAAACCCTCGGCATAGCGAGCGGCTTCGCCTCAAAGCTCGGTAGGCGCCTCGTGATTCGTAGTGATCCGGATCAGGGGCCTTACGACGCCATGAACCGCGGTGTGGCTCTTGCTACGGGAGAATGGCTACTCTTTCTCGGCGCGGACGACACCCTTTACGAGACAGACACTCTGGCTCGTGTAGCCACTTTCATTCGCGAGCATGAACCTAGTGACCTGGTGTATGGCGATGTGGTCATGCGCTCAACGGGAACCCGCCACGCCGGCGCTTTCGACCTTGATCGTCTGCTTTTTGAGACGAATATGTGCCATCAGTCGATCTTCTACGGCCGCAAGCTTTTTGCAGGTATTGGCCCCTACAATCTGCGCTATCGGGTATGGGCAGACTGGGATTTCAATATCCGGTGCTTCTCCAACCCGGCGCTGGTAGCCCGCTACATGGATATCGTTGTAGCCCGATACAACGACGTCACAGGAATCAGCAGCACCGTCGACAAGGAGTTCAGAAAGCGGCTCCCGGTGTTTTTTTGGGCATCGGCCATGGAGGTGTTTGCGCGGACGTTTGCACTCTTAAAGCGAAAGGAAGTCCGCGGACCCGCGTTTCGTCAGTGGGTGGCAAGGGTTAAGCGGTCTGCTTGAACCGAGACCAAAGATGCTCAGGCGCAAGACTCAGCGGCGCGCCGATAGCCCCGCATGGCGATGGGAGTGAAGATCGCGAGCAGCCCGACCGTCCATAGCAGAGTCATCACCAGAGGCCAAACGAGCGAGCCGCCATGGGCGAGTGCCCACATCGCCTCGATGGGCGGCGACATCGGTTGCACTCTGACGAATGGTTGAAGCCAGACGGGAAAGAGCCTGATCGGGGTGGTGCCCGGGTTGAGAAACGCGAGCGAGACTGTCACCCCGACTAGCCAAACCATGACAGTACGCCCGTTGATGCGGATGGCCAGTGCCATCACCAAAGCCGTGTACCCGGCCACCGCGATCGATGGGATCAGGACATACGGCAGAGCGCTGAGCCAGCCGTGTGTAAAGCGTAGCCCCAATGCAACTCCGAGGATGGTGACCAGGACTGTCCCAAAGAGCGAGCGCACGGCGTCGGCGATTATCCGCCCGCCAAGTGCGCTCGTGTGATGGGTCGGCAGCACCCACATCTTGCTGAGCAAGCCCGAGTCGCGCTCCAACGAGATACTGACTGCGCCACCTAGAGCGCCGAACACGGCGGACAAAACTGCGCACAATGGGGCCAAGCCATAGACGCCGTCGACGCCAGTGACCTTACGGACCTGCTCACCCAGCACAATCTCGTAGATCAGCATGAGGCTGACGGGGAAAAGCAACGACCCGATCAACACCCCGCGGTCACGCCGCCATCGCGTCAGTAGCCGACCGGCGTGTACCCAGCTCTGCGTCAGTAGAGAACCGTGAAGCTCCGGCTGCAGCACCATTACGCTCGCCTCTGCATCCGCAACGTGATGGCGCCGAAGACCAGCACCATGCCAACACACCAGGCCAGGGCGGCGGCCAAGTTGGCAACCGCCACGTGCCCAGAGGCTAGGCCACGAAGTGTCTCAGTGATCTGTGATCCCGGTTGGTTGCGCACGTACGGACGCAACCAACCGGGAAAGGTTTTCTCGGGGGCGATTCCGGTGGAAAGCATGAACAACATCAACTGGGGGACAAACAATATGTGGCTGACACCTTCCAAGCTGCTACCGCCCGACCCCAGTGCATCGGCGCCCAGCGCCACGGCGAGGCACAGCAGCAACGCGAGTAGCGCAAAGGCCACCGCGTAGCCCACGCCGCCGACTATCCGGAACCCGATCGCATAGCTGGCGGCCATCGCCACCAAAATCGCAAGCGCTGCCCGCATCAAGGTCGCGACCATCCGAGCGGTCACGGGGACTGCCGCGGCGATCGGCAGCGTTCCGAACCGTTCGCCCAGCCCATGCAGATGATCACGTGCTGCCCGATCACCAGTGAACATCGCGACAAAGATCACGGATTGAACGACCACCGCAGGCACCAGGTACTGCGCATAACTCACGCGGTCTGTCTCAACGAGCCCATGCAGCGCCACGGCGAAACCTGCCAGATATCCGACGGGCGACAGCATCTCGTAGATCATCCCGCCGTCGCGGACCGCGGACTTAAGCGAACGTTCGGTGAGGGCGGCGAGGGCGCTCATGACCGCGTGACAGTCCGCTCGGTGAGGTGCATGAACGCCTCGTCGAGCGAGGGTTTGCGTAACGAGATGTCGGCGAATTCGATGCCGATCGCGTCGATCCGACGAAACACCTCACCCAACGTGGCCAGCCCGTCGGGGGCGAACACCGACACAGAGTTCGTGTCGGTGTCGATGTCGGTGCCGTCAAGCCCGGCCAACGCTGCGGCGACTCGAGGAAGGTCGGCCGGATTGGCCGGGGTCACTTGGCAGTAATTCGCACCCACCCTGCGCTTCAGCTCGTCGGCGGTGCCGCTGGCAATCACCTGCCCGTGGTCGACGACGACGATGGAGTCGCTCAGCACGTCAGCTTCTTCCAGATACTGTGTCGTCAGCAGTACGGTGATGCCCTGCTGGGCCAACGAGGTCACCAAGGCCCAGACATCTCGGCGGCTACGGGGATCCAGCCCAATGGTGGGCTCGTCGAGGAAAAGCACTTTTGGCAGGACGACCAGGGCGCTGGCGAGGTCAACGCGCCGTCGCATGCCTCCGGAATAGGTGGATATCCGCCGGTCGGCGGCCCCGCTGAGGTCGAACTGTTCAATCAGTTCGTCGGCGCGAGCCTTCGCCTGACCTCGACGTAGCCCCCGGAGCCTGCCGTACAACACCAGGTTCTCCCGGCCTGTGAGCAGGGGGTCTACCGCGGTGAACTGTCCGGTCATCCCGATGCTGGCGCGGACCTGCGCAGCCTGATGGATGATGTCGTAGCCGGCGACGAGTGCACGACCGGAACTGGGCCGGATCAGCGTGGACAAAATGTTTATCGTCGTCGTCTTACCGGCGCCGTTGTGGCCCAGGAGGCCGCACACCGTCCCAGCCGGAACGGAGAAGCTCACGCCGCAGAGCGCAGGGGTGCTTCGGCCGAATGTCTTTGTGAGGCCTTCAACCTCGATCGCCAGTGGTCTCACAGTAGTGAGTATTTCATGGTGGGCGTTTGCAGTTGGCCGTGTTGGAGCATCACCGGAATCAAGGGGTTGCTGCTGTTCTCTGCGGTGGCGACCGGCCATCTAGACGGATGGCCTCGGGATCTCCGTAGTGGGCGTATCGTCCGCGAACTCTCGGTGTAGAACCAGGGACCGCACCAACGGACGCGGGCCCTCCGGTCGAAGCATTTGGCTCGCGGGCCGCGGACGAACGATTTGTGGCCACCAGAACCATCGTCCGAGCAGCGCGGCGATGGTCGGCGTCATGAAGGAGCGCACGATCAAGGTGTCGAACAACAGGCCTAAACCGATCGTTGTTCCGACCTGACCAATGATCCGCAAGTCGCTGGCCACCATCGAGGCCATCGTGAATGCGAAGACCAGGCCCGCGTTGGTCACGACCTTGCCGGTACCGCCCATCGCGCGAATGATGCCGGTGTTGATACCGCCCGCTATTTCCTCTCGCATCCGGGATACCAGCAGCAGGTTGTAGTCGGATCCCACCGCCAACAGGACGATCACGGACATCGGCAGCACCATCCAGTACAAGTTGATGCCCATGATGTATTGCCAGATCAGTACCGACAGCCCGAACGACGAGCCGAGTGAAAGCGCCACCGTGCCGACAATGACCATTGAGGCTACGAAACCTCGAGTGATGATCAGCATGATGATGAATATGAGGCAGAGCGCACCGACTCCCGCGATAAACAGATCGTAGGTGGATCCGTCCCGGAAGTCCTTGAACGTCGACGCGGTGCCGGCGATATAGATCTTGGACGGCTCCAGTGGCGTCGTCTTGAGTGCCTCTTCGGCCGCCGTCCTGATCTTATCGATGCGCGCGAGCCCTTCAGGTGAGGCCGGATCGCCCTTGTGGGAGATGATGAATCGGGCCGCTTTCCCGTCGGGGGACAAGAATTGGCTCATCGCACGCTTGAAGTCTTCGTTCTGGAAGATGTCGGGCGGCAGATAAAAAGAATCGTCGTCCTTGGCGGCGTCGAAGGTCGCCCCCATGGCGGTGGCGTTCTCTTTCTGGTTGTCCATCTGGCCAAGCGTTCCGTTCATGGTGCTGTAGCTGGTCAGCAGCATGTTCCGAACATCCTCGGCGATTGCGATCGACGGCGGGAAAATCTCAAGCAGCTGGGGCAACAGCGCGTCCATCTTGTCTAGATCGACGATGAGTTCATCGAGCTTATCGGTCAGTGCATCGATCCCGTCGAATTCCTCAAATATATTCCTAAGTGCCCAGCATATGGGGATGTCATAGCAGTGTCTTTCCCAATAGAAATAACTACGGAGCGGTCTGAAGAAATCTTCAAAGTCGGAAAAATGGTTTCTGAGTTCCGCCACAACGTCGCGTATTGCTTTAGTTTTACCGATTGAGTCGTGCGTGATAGCGGTTATCTGCTTCTGTAATGCATACATGCGCTTCATCGTAGCGATTTGATAGCTCAAAATGTCTGCTTGCTTGAGCATGTCCTGTGTGCGGTCTCGCATGTACTTCTGATCTTGCTGCATGACCGCGTATTGCATTTGCAATAGAAAAGGTATTGACGTGTGCTGGATCGGCGTACCCTCGGGCCGGGTAATGCCCTGCACCCGAGAGATGCCGTAAACTTTGAATATCGCTTTGGCCAGTCTGTGCAAGACCAGGAAATCCGCAGGATTACGCATATCGTGATCCGATTCGATCATCACGATTTCGGGCATCATTCGCGCTTGAGAGAAATGGCGATCGGCGGCCGCGTACCCGACGTTGGCCGGAATGTCATTGGGCATGTAGAACCGGTTGTTGTAGCTCGTCTGGTAGCCGGGCAGTGTTACTAGACCGACCACGGCGACCGCTATGGTCGCAGCGAGGATGGGCACGGGCCAGCGGACAATCGCCGTGCCGATCCGGCGCCAGCGTCCGAAGGCGAGAACCCGCTTGGGGTCGAACAGCCCGAACCCGCTCCCGAGGGTGAGAACGGCAGGAACCAACGTAAGCGCGATCACAACGGCCACTAGCATGCCCACGGCGCAGGGCGCGCCCATGGTCTGGAAGATGGGCATCCGGGTGAAGCCCAGGCACAACATTGCGCCGGCGATCGTCAAACCGGAACCCAAGACGACGGGAGCGACGCCGCGGTAGGTGGTGTAGAAGGCCCTTTCCCGGTCCTCGCCGGCCTGACGCGCCTCCTGATACCGGCCGAAGAAGAAGATCGCGTAGTCGGTTCCGGCCGCCATGGCGAGCGCCACCAGCAAGTTCACGGCAAACGTGGAGAGCGCGACGAGGCTATGGTCGCCGAGGAACGCGACGATTCCCCTGGCGGCAAGAACCTCGATCCCGACGGTGACCAACAACAGAATTACGGTGAGGATCGACCGGTAGACGAACAGCAGCACCACGAAAATGATCAGCGCGCCCACCGCGGTCATCTTCAGAATGGACCTGTCACCAGCCTGCTGCATATCCGACAACAGGGCCGATGGACCGGTGACGTAGACCTTGAGTCCCGGGGGCGGCGTGCTACGCGCGATGATGCCGCGGACGGCGGCAATGGAGTCCTGCCCCAGCGTTGTGCCTTGGTTGCCTGCGAGATTTATCTGCACATAGACGGCCTTGCCGTCGTCGCTTTGCGCACCCGCAGCCGTGAGTCGATCTCCCCACAGATCCTGCACGTGCTCCACATGCTTCGGGTCGGCCTTTAGTGCACGAATTAACTGGTCATAGTACGTATGAGCGTCGTCCCCGAGGCGCTGCTGCCCCTCCAGCACGATCATCGCAATACTGTCCGAATCGGACTCTTTGAAATCCTTGCCCATGCGCTGCATGGCTTGGACCGCCGGTGCGTCCGGAGGAGCCAATGGCACGGAATGTTCGCGTCCGACCGTCTCCAGCCAGGGAACGCAGAAGGTCACGACCAGCGTCAGCGCTATCCACGCCAGCACGATGGGCACCGAAAGCCGGCGGATGCTCCGGGCGACGAAAGGGGGTCGGGCGTGTTCGGTGGTCATGTGGCCCTCAACCGATGCGCGTCGACCGCGCCGTCCACTGCGGCGCAGCGGCGAGTGCCGTCCCTATTGTCATCTGTCACGATGTTCCCCACGGTCGCGGTCCCTGTGCTGAAAGTGGAAGTCCGCCAGTTACAACGGCTGTTTGAGCAACAACGAGCGCACCAACGGCCGGGGTCCCAATGGCCGGAGCATCGAGCTGGCGGGCCGCTGACGCACGCGTTGCGGCCACCAGAACCAGCGTCCCAGCAAAGCGGCGACGGACGGCGTCATGAATGCGCGCACGACCAGGGTGTCGAACAGCAGGCCCAACCCGATCGTCGTGCCCGTCTGGGCGACGCTGCGCAGGTCACTGACTCCCATCGAAGCCATGGTGAAAGCGAACACCAGGCCCGCATTGGTGACGACCTTGCCGGTACCGGCCATCGCCCGGATGATGCCGGTGTTGATACCGGCGGCCAATTCCTCTTTCATCCGCGAGACCAGCAGCAGGTTGTAGTCCGATCCCACCGCTAGGAGGACGATGACCGACGTCGACAGCACCGTCCAGTGCAATTGCAGGCCGAGGAGATACTGCCAGACGAGGACGGACAACCCATAGGACGCGCCCATTGACAACAGCACTGTACCGACGATCACCAGCGCGGCAATGAAACTTCGCGTCATGATCAGCATGATGATGAAGATCAGGCAGATGGCGGCGACCCCCGCGATCAAGAGATCCCATTTGGAGCCATCCACGATGTCTTTGGTGATGGCCGCGGTGCCGGTGAGGTAGACCTTCGCATCCTCCAACGGAGTGCCCTTGAGCGCCTCCTCGGCGGCCGTCTTGATGGGTTCAACGCGGGAAAGGCCTTCGGGCGTGGCCGGATCGCCCTTTTGCGAAATCAGCATGCGGACATCTTTTCCGTCCGGCGACATAAAGATTTTCTCGACCCGTTTGAAGGCCTCCGAGTCGTTGATGATTCCCGGTGGCAGGTAGAAGGAATCTTCGTTCCTAGACGCGTCGAATGCCTGGCCCATCGCGGCCGAATTATTGCCCTGCGATTCCATCTGGCCCATGACACCGGCCATGGTGCTGTGCATCGTCAGCATCATGGTCCGCATACTCTGCATGCTCTCGATCATGGGCGGGAGCAGGATAACCATTTGCGGCAGCAGCACGTCGAGTTGGTCTAGGTCCGCCACCAGTTCGCGGAGCTTATCGGTGATCTCGTCGACGCCGTCGAGGGCATCGAATATGGATCGCAACGAAAAACAGATGGGGATGTCGTAGCAGTGCCGTTCCCAGTAAAAGTAACTGCGAACCGGCCTGAAGAAATCCTCGAAATCGGAAATCTTGCCGCGCAGTTCTTCCGTGATCGCCTGCATCTCATGCGTTTTGCCCACCATGTGGTGGGTTGTCGCGACGAGCTCTTTCATCAGACCGTACATGTGCTGCATGATCTGGATCATCTTCGCCAGCTCTTCGGCCTGCTTGAGCATGTCGTCCATGCGGTCCTTCTGGAACGCCATGTTCACTTGCTGACTCGCCTGGGACATGCTCACGATCCAGGGGATCGTGGTGTGCTCGAGCGGGATGCCCTCGGGCCGGGTCACGGACTGCACGGTGGAAACACCCGGAACCGCGAGTACGCCCTTGGCGACCTTATTCAAGACGATCATGTCGGCCGGATTGCGCAGATCATGATCGCTCTCGAGGAGGAGAATTTCGGGCATCATGGTTCGCGATTGGGGGAAATGTCGCTGCGCGGCAGCGTTTCCCACACTCGCAGGAATGTCATCGGGAATGAATTTCTGGTCGTCGTAGCTGGGGTTGTAATTCGGCAGGGTTATCAGGCCGATGAGCGCGACCGCCAAGGTGGTTACGAGAATGGGTGCGGGCCACCGTACGATCGCCGTGCCAATCCGCCGCCAGCGATGGGTCGTAATTACCCGTTTAGGGTCGAAGATGCCAAAACGGCCGGCAACGACAAGGAGCGCCGGAGCGAGCGTGAGGGCAACGAGAACCGCGACGGTGATGCCGATGGCGCAAGGGATTCCCAGTGGCTGGAAATAGGGCAACCGGGTGAAGTTGAGGCAGAAAACCGCGCCGGCGATCGTCAAACCGGAAGCCAACACGACCTTGGCCACACTGCCGAACGTGGTATAGAAGGCCGTTTCCCGGTCCTCGCCGGCCTGACGCGCCTCCTGATATCGCCCGACGAAGAATATCCCGTAGTCGGTTCCCGTCGCGATGACCGCGGCGACCAAGAGGTTGACGGCGAACGTTGTGAGGCCCAATAGCTGGAGATGACCGAGGAAAGCGACTATTCCACGTGACACCTGCAATTGGAGCCCGACCATCAGCAGCAACAGAATTACTGTCAGGATCGACCGGTAGACGAGGAGCAGGGTAATGAAGATCACCGCCATGCTCGTGACGGTTACCAGCATCACGGTCTTTTGGCCCGCGATGTTCATATCCGCAACTGTTGGCGCGGGGCCGGTTACGTAGGCCTTCAAGCCATTCGGCGTGGGTGTCCGCGCAACTATTTGTCGAATTGCCGCTACCGATTCATCGCCCGCGGCCCCACCCTGGGTGCCGGCGAGTTGGACCTGCACATATACGGCCTTCGAGTCGGAACTCTCCGCGGCTTTCGACGTGACCGGATCGCCCCAGAAGTCCTGGACGTTCTGCACGTGCTTATCGGCCCGCAACTCACGAATCAATTGGTTGTAGTACTTGTGGGCGTCGTCGCCGAGGGGTTGCTGACTCTCCAAGACGATCATCGCCAAAGCGCCGGAATTGGTTTCCTTGAAGTCTTGGCCTAGGTGCGCCATCGCCTTGAACGACGGTGCTGCAACGGGACTCAGCGGGACCGCATTCTCCGCCTCGACCTGCTCCAATGGGGGGACGCCGATCGCCACGATGACGGCGATCCCCAACCACCCCAAGATGATCGGTATCGAAAGCGCATGGATCATCCGCGCTATGAACGGCCTTGACTGGCGGCCATTTTCCATATCCACGTCGTCGCTGTGCACGTCGCTCATGTGGCCGTCAGCATGCAGTAGGTGAACGCGTTCAATTCGTGCGAAACCCTCTCGGCTTTGACAACGCCGTCAACCACGATCCGGCAGCCGAGCATATCGCTATTGCCTTGTGCCACAACGTTTCCCAAGATTGACGGCAGCGTCGTCGAAATATCGAATGACCACGGCACGGACTGTCCGTTGACATGCACCGGGTTGCCGTCAACGTCGAAGTAGCTGATGTCGGCAGTCGTTCCCGGCGGACCGAAGATCTCGTACCTGATGTGCTTGGGGTTGAACGGCTTGGTGTCCTTGATCCGGGTGTCGGCATACGACTCGCGCTTCTCGGAGCCGAAGATGCCGTGCAGTCGTGCAACGGTCATTCCTCCGGCAACGACCACGGCCACGATGAGCAACGGGATCCAGAGCCGCTTCAGCGCGGCAAGGACTCCCGCTCCGCGGGGATGCGTTTGTTGCCGCCCAATTGGCCGCTGAGGGCCCGTCAGAGATTGGCGACGACCAATGCCCAGGAAGCCACGTCGGCGACCCGTCGGCTGGCCACCGTTGCGGTCTTCCATCGCGTTATCGGGCCGGGCCCGCACGTCGGGTTCGGTCACCGCACCCCCTTCTGCCCAATTTCACGTCTCTTGTTATTCCGCCGGCCCTAACAAGCTGTTACATGCTGGAAGCGATACGCCAGGTGAGGGCACTCCGAATGCGGTGTACGTCGCAGACTAGTCGTGCTTCGGCACCTCATACGAGCCCCGCCCCCGGGGAGCGCGACCGAGTCTTCATGAGTAAACCACGCCAATCGTCTCCGTATCAGCCCTTCGGCAGCGAGATACGGGATCGTAATGCATACCGCATGCGTAACGGCACTTTTTCGATCTTTCCGGCCGGATGATTCACCCGGTTGTCACCGAGCACTCCATACGGTCCGGAACGGCACCCGCCCACCCACGGTGCGTCCGGCGACCGAAGCTCGCTGAGTGATCAGCAGCCCTAGTCAGCTAACGACGATCGCCGCCCGGAGTCAATGGGTCCGCGGGCCACGTTCGCGTGGCGAACGGACGCGCGCGCTGACGCCACGCCGCACCCGTTTCCGCGATGTTCTCGCCGCCGCCGCCGGTTCGCCTCGTGGTGATTTTCGCGGTTGCTCCAGGGCCGGTATCCTGGCCGGTGACAACCACCCAAAATTGCATCGTCCTTGAAGGTCGACCACGCCCAATCGCCAACCGCACCGGTGGGCCTTTGTTGCAGGTCACAGCTGCCAACGGCGGCAGCTGCGCAGCCCACCAGCCCAATTCTTAAGCTGTGTTAAGAGCCTGACAGGTCACACCGGGAACTTTGTCCAAATCACGGCGGCACGCTGGTGCCTCCAGTAGGGTTTGGACCGTTCCACTCATGTCAACTAGGCATCCTGGAGAACCGTGAGCATCAATCCGTTCGACGACGACAACGGCAGCTTTTTCGTCTTGGTGAACGACGAGGAGCAGCACAGCCTGTGGCCGGCCTTCGCTGATGTTCCAGCCGGCTGGCGAGTGGTGTACGGGGAGACGGATCGCGCTGCGTGCTTGGAGTACATCGAACAGAACTGGCCCGACATCCGGCCAAAGAGTCTGCGCGACAAGCTCGCATCGGGTCGGGGTTTTGAGCAGTAACGAGTCGGGGTATGGGGCGGATGGAGCTTTGGGGGAGTCGATGGGAGATGGTGATCGCGCACTTCCGCTGACGCGCGGGCAGCTTGACATCTGGCTCTCGCAGGAAACGGGCTACGTCGGTACGGAGTGGCAGCTCGGGCTGCTGATAAAGATCGAGGGTTCGCTCGATCGCGATGCCCTCCAGCGCGCGCTCACGCAGACCGTCGCCGAGGCCGAGGCCGGCCGGGTGTCGTTCTTCGAGGTCGACGGCCATGTCGTGCAGAAGCCGATCGACTACCCGAACGTCGACCTCACTTTCCACGACCTGACTTCGTTGCCGGATCCCGTGCAGGAAGCCCGCGCCATAGCGTCGTCGATCCAGCGCACGCCGATGGCATTGAACGGTCAGCTGTTCCAATTCGTGTTGTTCCAGACACAGGCTGACGAGTTTTATTTGTTCGGTTGCTGCCACCACATCGCAATCGACGGATTGGGAATGGCGCTGGTATGCCGTCGGGTCGCAACAATTTATTCGGCCATGGTCGCCGGAAAGCCCATTCCTGACGCCTACTTCGGCTCGGCCCAGGATTTGGTGGACCTGGAGTCGGAGTACGAAGCGTCCTCCGACTATCAGGAGGACAAGGAGTACTGGAGCCATAACCTGCCGCCGGAGACCTCGTGGGTCGACCGGCCCACGGACGCCCCGAGCGGCCGGGACCACTATTCGCCGTCCGCCTCCGTGCAGTTGGACCCGTCCGTGACCACCCGGATCAAGGAGCTGTCCAAGAAGCTGGGCATCCGCCGGTTCTCCGTCACCACCGCGGCCTGCGCGCTGCTGGTGCGGGCGTGGTCGGGGAGCGGTTCGCAGGTGGCGCTGGACTTCCCGGTGAGCCGGCGGGTTCGCCCGGAGTCGAAAACCCTTCCCGGGATGTTCGCCGGGGTGGTGCCGCTGGTGCTGGACACCCCACCCACGGGCACGGTCGCCGACTTCTGCAAACACGTCGACATTCGAATCCGAGAGCTGCTGCACCACCAGCGGTTCCCCGTGCACACCCTCGAGAGCGACGGCCTCCGGCAGGCGGCGAGCCGGGTCGGCATCAACTTCCTCCCGATGCGGCTCACCCTCGACCTCGCCGGATCACCGGCGACCGCCACCTACACCAACCACGGCCCGGTGGGGCACTTCAGCCTGTTCTTCCTCGGTTCCGGCGATCAGATGTTCCTGAGCACCGCGGGACCGGGCCAACCGTTCGCCGACTTCGGTGTCGCCGACCTGGCGGCCCGGATGCAGCAGGTACTGGAGGAGATGACCGCCGACCCGGAGCGGTGGCTGTCCTCGATCGACCTGTTGGCAGCCGACGAACCGGCCAAGCTCGACGAGTGGAGCAATCGGGCGGCGCTGACCGCACCGGTACCCGCCCCGGTGTCCATCCCGGTCGCGTTCGCCGAACACGTGCAGCGGACGCCCGACGCCCCGGCCGTGACCTGCTCGGCCAAGTCGTTGACGTTCGCCGAACTCGACGAGGCCTCCAACCGGCTGGCGCACCTGCTGGCCGGCCACGGGGTGGGCCCGGGCGGCTGCGTCGCGGTGATGTTCCCCCGGTGCACCGACGCGATCGTGGCGATGCTCGCGGTGCTCAAGACCGGCGCGGCCTACGTGCCGATCGACCCCGCGCACTCCGCCGCGCGCATGGAGTTCGTGCTCTCCGACGCCGCGCCGAGCGCGGTCATCACCACCGCCGACCTGCGCCCGCGGCTGGACGGCCACGACGTGTTGGTCGTCGACGTCCACGACCCGGCGGTCGAGGCCCAGCCCACCACGCCGCTCCCGGCACCGGCCCCGCAGAACATCGCCTACATCATCTACACCTCCGGAACCACCGGAACCCCCAAAGGCGTTGCGATTCCTCATCTCAACGTCACCTGGCTGATCGAGTCGCTCGACGCCGGCCTGCCCAAGGGGCAGGTGTGGACGCAATGCCACTCGTCGGCCTTCGACTTCTCGGTCTGGGAGATCTTCGGCGCCCTGCTGCGCGGCCGGCGGCTGCTGGTGGTGCCCGAGTCGGTGGCGAGCTCCCCGGAAGAGCTGCACGACCTGCTGGTCGCCGAGCAGGTCAGCGTGCTCACCCAGACCCCGTCGTCGGTCGCGATGCTGCCGGCGGAGGGCCTGGAGTCCACCGCGTTGGTGGTGGCCGGCGAAGCCTGCCCGACGGACGTCGTGGACCGGTGGGCGGCGCCCGGGCGGGTGATGCTCGACGCCTACGGCCCCACCGAGACCACGGTGTGCGCGTCGATCAGCAAGCCGCTGACCCCCGGGTCGGCCGTGGTGCCGATCGGTTCGCCGATCGCCGGGGCGGCGATGTTCGTCCTCGACAAGTGGTTGCAGCCGGTGCCGGCCGGCGTGGTCGGCGAGCTGTACCTGGCCGGCCGCGGCGTCGGCATCGGCTACGTCCGCCGCGCGGGCCTGACGGCCTCCCGGTTCGTCGCCAACCCGTTCGGGGGTCCCGGCGCGCGCATGTACCGCACCGGCGACCTGGTCTGCTGGGGCGAAGACGGGCAGCTGCAATACTTCGGCCGCTCCGACGAGCAGGTCAAGATCCGCGGCTACCGCATCGAGCTCGGCGAAATCCAATCGGTGCTCAAGGGCCTCGACGGGGTGGACCAGGCCGCGGTGATCGCCCGCGAGGACCGGCCCGGCGACAAGCGCCTGGTCGGCTACATCACCGGCACGGCCGATCCGGCCGCGATCCGCGCCGCGCTGGCCGACCGCCTGCCGCCGTACATGGTGCCGGCCGCGGTGGTGGTGCTGGAGGCCCTGCCGCTGACCGGCAACGGCAAGCTCGACAAGCGCGCCCTGCCCGCCCCCGAATACGCCGTCGCCGAATACCGCGCCCCGGAGGATCCGGTCGAGGAGATCCTCGCCGACATCTACGCACAGGTGCTCGGCCTGGAGCGGGTCGGGGTGGACGCCTCGTTCTTCGACCTCGGCGGCGACAGCATTCTGTCCATGCAGGTGGTGGCCCGAGCGCGCGCGGCCGGGATCCTGTTCCGGCCCCGCGACGTGTTCGTCGAGCAGTCGGTGTCCCGCCTGGCCCGGGTGGCCGAGGTGGCGGTCGACGGCGCGGGCGGCGCGGCCGACGACGGCGTCGGGCCGGTGGTGGCCACCCCGATCATGCGGTGGCTGCACGGCATCGAGGGCCCCATCGAGCAGTTCAACCAGACCATGGTGGTGCAGGCCCCGGCCGGGGCGACCGAGGCCGACGTGGTGGCGGTGCTGCAGGCGCTGCTGGATCGCCATGCCGCGCTGCGGCTGCGCGCCGACGACGACGGCGCGGGCGGCTGGTCGCTGCAGGTGCCCGAGGTCGGCGCGGTGGACGCGCGCGGCTGCGTGCACGCCGTCGAGACGCTGTCCGACGAATCGTTGGCGGAGGCGCGGTCGCGGTTGAACCCGGCCGCCGGCGTGATGGTCAGCGCGGCCTGGGCGGAGTCCACCGGTCAGCTGGCGCTGATCATCCACCACCTGGCCGTCGACGGGGTGTCGTGGCGAATCCTGGTGGAAGACTTCAACATTGCCTGGGCCCAGCATCACAACGGGCAGCCCATCTCCCTGCTGGCGCCCGGGACGTCGTTCGCCCGCTGGTCGTCGCTGCTCGCCGAGCACGCCCAGCGGGCCGACGTGGTGGCGAGGGCGGACGAGTGGCGGCAGGTGGCGGCCACCCCGGCCGCGCTGCCGGCGGTGCAACCCGACGCCGACACCTATGTCACCGCGGGTCAGCTGTCGGTATCGCTGGACGTCGAGACGACCCGGTTGCTGCTCGGTGAGGTGCCCGCAGCGTTCCACGCCGGCGTGGGCGACATCTTGCTGATCGCCTTCGGGCTGGCGTTCGCCGAATTCCTGGGCACCGGCGCGGCGCCGATCGGCATCGACGTGGAGGGCCACGGCCGCCAGGAAGAGCTGTTCCCGCGGGTCGACCTGTCGCGCACCGTGGGCTGGTTCACCACCAAATATCCGGTGGCGTTGAAGGGCGGCCGGCTGAACTGGTCGCAGGTGGCGGCCGGCGAGGCCGCGCTGGGCCCGGTGATCAAGGCCGCCAAGGAACAGCTGCGGGCCCTGCCCGACGGCCTGACCTACGGGCTGCTGCGCTACCTCAACGCCGATGTCGACCTCGACGGGCCCGACCCGGTCATCGGGTTCAACTACCTCGGGCGGCTCGGCGCGGGCGCCGACCTCTCCGACGAGCTGTGGCGGGTCAGCCACGACAGCCTGGCGGTCGCGGCCGTGGCCACCGCGGTGCCGATGCCGCTGGCGCACACGGTCGAGCTCAACGCCGGCACCATGGACACCGACGCCGGACCGCACCTGCAGGCCAACTGGACGTGGGCACCGTCGGCGCTGGACGAGGAGCGCGTCAGCCGATTGAGCCGGTTGTGGTTCGAGGCGCTGGCCGGGATCTGCGCGCACGTCCGGGCCGGCGGCGGCGGGTTGACCCCGTCGGACATCGCGCCCGCCCACCTCACCCAACAACAACTCGACGCCCTCTGCCGCCAGGGTGGCGTCGCCGACGTGCTGCCGCTGACCCCGGTGCAGCAGGGACTGCTGTTCCACACCGCGTTCGGACAGGTCACCGATGACCTGTACGCGGTTCAGCTGGGCATCACCGTCAGCGGCGCCCTCGACGCGGCGCGGCTGCGCGAGGCCGTCCACACCGCCGTCAAGCGCCACCCCAACCTGGTCGCCCGGTTCACCGAGGACTTCGGCGAGCCGGTGCAGGTCATCCCGGCCGATCCGCAGATGGCGTGGCGGTACGTCGAGCTGGACGCCGGCAACGTCGACGACCAGGTCGAGCGGTTGTGCGCGGACGAACGCGCCGCGGTGTGCGACCTGGCCGACCAGCCCACGTTCCGGGGCTTGCTGATCCGCACGGCGCCCGACCGGCACCG
>NZ_LZKD01000231.1:0-69917 GCF_001668695.1 Mycobacterium sp. E2497 | reverse complement strand
GCCTCGCGAGTGGCGGCATCCACCCAGCCGGGCAGGCGGTGGAAGAAGCGGCGGATCACCGCCACCTGGCCGGCGCCCAGTTTCCCATCGCGTTGGGCGGCGGCGGTGGCCGGCAGCATCGGCGCCATCGGTTCGCCGGTCAACCCGTGCCGCGGCCCCAAATCCACCGCTTCTTTGACCCGCCGGGAGGCTTCGGCGCGGCTGATCAGCGTGGCCTCGGCGACCGCGTGCGGCAGCGTGCCGCCCAACTCCTCAGGCGTGGCTTGGCGGGCCAGGTTGTTGATCACCGGGTGTTCGATGGCCGGCAGTTGGCGGCGCGCCTTCTCGCAGCGCTCCAGCATCGCCAGCTGTTGCGCGACGTTCATCGCGTCAACCGGTAACGCCCCGGCGCGGGCCAAGACCGCATCGAGGTCGTCGAACACCGCGTCGACATCCGGATGACTACTTGGACTCACACCGCCAAACTAGCCACCCCCACCGACAAAAATCGGCTCGAAACCGCCACAGATGCACACTCAAAAAAATCCGCAAAATAGCCGCTCGGAGACCTGCCGGTCGAGGTCCCGCGTCTTGTCGGTGCGCGGACATAAGCTCGCGATGCCCTGTAACCACGCAATCCGAAAGGGGGCCGCCGACATGCGATTCCTGCACACCGCCGACTGGCAGCTCGGCATGACCCGGCACTTCCTGGCCGGGGATGCCCAGCCGCGCTACTCTGCGGCCCGGCGTGACGCGGTGGCCGGTCTGGGAGCGCTGGCGGCGGAGGTGGGCGCCGAGTTCGTCGTGGTGTCCGGAGATGTCTTCGAACACAATCAGCTTCCCCCGCGGGTTGTCGGGCAGTCCTTGGAAGCCATGCGCGCCATCGGGATTCCGGTCTACCTGCTGCCGGGCAACCATGATCCGCTCGATGCCTCCTCCGTCTACACCAGCGCGCTGTTCACCGCCGAACGCCCCGAGAACGTGATCGTGCTTGACCAGGCCGGCGTTCACCACGTGCGGCCCGGGCTGGAGATCGTCGCCGCGCCATGGCGATCCAAAGCCCCCACCTCCGACCTGGTCGCCGGCGTCCTCGAGGCGCTGACCCCGGAACCCGTTACCCGGATCCTCGTCGCGCACGGCGGGGTCGACGTTCTGGACCCCGATCGGGACAAGCCTTCACTGATCCGGCTCACCGCCCTCGACGACGCGCTGGCGACGGGCACGGTGCACTACGCGGCACTGGGCGACAAGCATTCGCGCACCCGCGTCGGCAACACCGGCCGGGTCTGGTACTCCGGGGCGCCGGAAGTCACCAACTTCGACGACGTGGAATCGGACCCTGGCCACGTCCTCATCGTCGACATCGACGAAACGGACCCGAACCGCGCCGTCAAGGTGGAATCGCGGCATGTCGGCCGCTGGCGGTTCGTCACGTTGCATCGACAGGTCGATACCCGCCGCGACATCGTCGACCTCGACATGAACCTGGACCTGATGACCGACAAGGACCGCACGGTGGTGCGCTTGGCGCTCACCGGATCACTGACGGTCACCGACCGCGCCGCGCTCGATGCCTGCCTGGACAAGTACGCGCGGTTGTACGCCTGGCTCGGCCTGTGGGACCGCCACACCGATCTGGCGGTCATTCCGGCCGACGGCGAATTCAGCGATCTCGGTATCGGGGGATTCGCGGCCGCGGCGGTCGACGAGTTGGTGGTGACGGCGCGCGAGGGCGACTCCGAGACGGCCGTCGACGCGCAGGCGGCACTGGCGCTGTTGCTGCGCCTCACCGACCGGGGCGCCGCATGAAGTTGCACCGCCTGGTCCTGACGAATTACCGCGGCATCGCCCACCGGGAGATCGAGTTCCCCGACCACGGCGTCGTGGTGGTGTGCGGGGCCAACGAAATCGGCAAGTCGTCCATGATCGAGGCGCTGGACCTACTGCTCGAGTCCAGGGACCGTTCGACGAAGAAGGAAGTCAAGCAGGTCAAACCCACCAACAGTGACGTCAGCTCCGAGGTGAGCGCCGAATTAAGCTGCGGCCCTTATCGATTCGTATACCGCAAGCGTTTTCACAAGAAGTGTGAAACCGAGCTGACGATCCAGGCGCCGCACCGCGAACAGCTCACCGGCGACGAGGCGCACGAACGCGTCCGCGCCATGCTGGCCGAGACGGTGGACAGCGATCTGTGGCACGCCCAACGGGTGCTGCAGTCAGCGTCGACCGCGGCGGTGGATTTGTCGGGCTGTGACGCGCTCTCGCGCGCGCTGGATGTGGCGGCCGGCGACACCGGGGCGCTTTCCGGCACCGAGCCGCTGCTCATCGAGCGAATCGACGCCGAATACGGCCGCTACTTCACTCCCACCGGGCGCCCGACGGGTGAATGGGCCGCGGCGATCACCCGGCTGGCAGACGCCGAGGCGGCGGTCGCGGAGTGCGCGGCGGCGGTGGCCGAGGTCGACGAGCGGGTGTGCCGGCATGCAGTGTTGACCGAACAGGTCGCCGAGTTGTCGCAGCGTCGCATCGCGGCCCGACCGCGCCTCGCCGCCGCCCGGGAGGCCGCGGAACAGATCGACGAACTCGCCGGCCAGGCGCGCGAGGCCGAGTTGATCGCTGCGGCCGCGGCGGCCACGAGCGCCGCGGCGGCGGTCGCCCACCATGCACGGCTGCAACTGCTCGCCGAAATCGACGTCCGCACAGCCGGTGTCGCGGCCGTCGAGGCTCAAACGCAACAAGCGACCGATGAGCATGCGGCCGCGCACGTCGAAGCCGAGGCCGCCGACGTCGCGGCCCGCAAGGCCACCGAGGCGCTTGCGGACCTGCATGACCGCGCGGAATCCGCCCGCCGAGCCGTCGCTGCGCTGGCCGACCGCGAGGAGGCCGACCGGTTGAGCGCCCGCTTGGCCAAGATCGAGGCCATCCAGCAGGACCGCGACCACGTGTGCGCCGCGCTCTCCGATGTCGCCGTCACCGAACAGCTGCTGCGACGAATCGAGGACGCCGCCGCGGCGGTCGATCGCACCGGCGACCAGCTGGCATCGACGTCCGCCGTCGTCGAGTTCACCGCCGCAGCGGACGTGGAACTCGCCGTCGGCGAACAGCGGGTCTCGTTGGCCGAGGGGCAGACCTGGTCCCTCACGACCACCGGACCCACCGCCGTGCAGGTCCCCGGGGTCCTGACTGCGCGGATCACTCCAGGCGCGACGACGCTCGATGTCCAGGCGAAACACGCTGCAGCACAAGAAGAGCTGGCCACCGCGCTGGCAGCGGGCCGGGTAGCCGACCTCGCGGCCGCCCGCTCCGCCGATCGCCGTCGCCGGGAGCTGCAGGGTAGCCGCGACCAGCTGAGTGCCACCCTGGCCGGCCTCTGCGGCGACGAAGAGATCGACCAGCTGCGTTCCCGGCTCGCAGAGCTGCGTATCGGCCAACCGTCCGGGGTGGAACTTCCCGCTGCGGACATCGACGCCGCCCGCGCCGAACTCGATGCGCTGGAGACCACGCGTCTGGCCGCGGTTGCGCACTGCGACGACCGCCGCCGGAACGCCACCGCCGCCGCCGCCCGGCTCACCGAATTAGCCACCCGCGCAACCGTTCTCCAGAACACGCTGGAGACCCAGCGCGGTGAACTCGCCGCGGCCACCGATAGGCTGGCCCGAGAGCGGGCATCGGCCGGCGACGACGACCTCGCGTCGGCGGCCGACGCCGCGCAACAAGCGGCGCGGGCCGCTGAGCTTCGTCACGCCGAGCTCGCCGAGGGACTGGCGGCGGCGAGTCCGGACGCGGTGCATGCCGAATTGACCGCTGCCACACAGGAAACAGAGGAACTCCGCGAGCGCTACGAGAACGCCGCCCGCGCGTTGCGGGAGGTCACCATCGAACTGTCGGTGTTCGGCAGCGAGGGCCGCCAGGGCAAGCTCGACGCCGCGGAATCCGAACGCGAGCACGCGGCCGGCGAGCACATCCGGGTTGGCGGCCGGGCCAGGGCCGCGAGGCTGCTGCGCTCGGTCATGACCCGCCACCGCGACACCACCCGGCAGCGGTACGTCGAGCCCTATCGCGCCGAGCTGCAACGGCTCGGCCGCCCGGTGTTCGGGCCCACGTTCGAGGTCGACATCGACAGCGACCTTTGCATCCGCAGTCGCACGCTCAACGGCGTCACGGTGCCCTACGAATCACTGTCCGGCGGGGCCAAAGAACAACTCGCCATCCTGGCGCGGCTCGCGGGCGCGGCTTTGGTCGCCAAGGAGGACGCCGTTCCGGTGGTGGTCGACGACGCGCTCGGCTTCACCGATCCCGACCGGCTGGCCAAGATGGGGGAGGTCTTCGACACGGTCGGAACGCACGGGCAGGTGATCGTGCTCACCTGCAGCCCCGACCGGTATGACGGCGTCAAGGGCGCGCACCGCATCGACCTCAGCGCCTAGACCTGCGCGCACAGGTGCGCCAAGCGCCGCGCGGGGAGCGCTGCGATGGTGCCCGGCGAGGGCCCCGGCAGAATGGGACCATGGCGGGCCGACACCGATGACGATGAATGCGAAGCGGCGCCGGGTGCAGGAGAAGCTCGCGGCATTGCCCGGTGTGCGGCCCGTGCGTCGGCCGATCTCCCCGGATAGCCGCGAAGAGTTTGATCTGTACTACGTGCGCACCGGGCGGAAATCCGCGCATCCGCTGGTCATCATCCCGGGGGGTCCCGGGGTGGCCTCGGTGCAGATGTATCGGGGGTTGCGGGGTCGCGCGGCCGCGGCCGGCCTGGACGTCATCATGATCGAGCACCGCGGAGTGGGCATGTCCCGCCACGACGACTCCGGCGAGGATCTGCCCCCCGAAGCGATCACCGTGAATCAGGTCGTCGACGACATCGCCGCCGTGCTCGACGATGCCCGAGTCGACTCGGCCGTCATCTACGGTGCGTCGTACGGCACGTACATCGCGTCCGGGTTCGGCGTGCAACATCCGGGCCGGGTACGGGCAATGATCCTCGATTCGCCGCTGCTGTCGCGGCATGACATCGTGATCGTCCGTCGCGCGATCCGTCGGCTCCTGCTCCGCGGCGACAGCCCCGAAACCGCCGCGCTGGCGCCCAAAATGCGCAAACTCGTTGACGCGGGGGTGATGACGGCGGCGGCCACCCAGGTGGTGGCGACGATCTACGGGTACGGCGGTGCCGAGCTGCTCGAGCGGCAACTCGACCTACTGCTGGATGGCCGAAAGCTGTTGTGGTGGCTACTATCCCGGTTCGCCACGCTGAGCAACCTGCCGTTTCGCTACGAGGAAGACTTGGTGAGCCGCATCGCGTTCCGCGAGCTGAACTACGCCGCCGAACCCGACGGCCTACCGCTCGACCCCGCCGTGGCCGAACGCGAAGCGCGCACCCAGACGGCGACTTTCGAGGACGAGCCTTACGACCTGGCGGCCGAGATGCCGCATTTCGGCTGGCCCACCGCGGTGGTTTCCGGTGGCCGCGACCTCATCACTCCACCGGCGGTCGCCGAGCGGGTCGCCGCGCTGCTGCCCCACGCGGTGCTGTTGAAGCTGCCCAGCATGGCGCACAGCGCGTTGGACTTTCGCGAGCCCGCAGCGATCGAGATCGCGCGAGCGGTATGGCGGGGCGGGCTCGAGGGGCTCGCCGCGAAAGCACCGGCGCTGGACGCGCTTCCGGAGCGCCCGGAGCTGCGCCTGCTGTGGAAAGCGATCGCGGTGGCCGCCCTCGTCGAGGGCGCCCTGCCGATCCCCGCGAGGCTGCGCCGGATCACCCGCGCATGAACCCGATGGCGGTGTAGCGCAGGTCGCCTAGACCGGCGGCGCCGAAGTTGGCCAGCGCGCTGCGGACCGCGACGTCGCCGGGCGACTGCGTCAGCGGCAGGCTGAACCCTTCGGCCCAGATGAGTCTGTCGAGATCGTTGGCCAACGCCTGCGCCTTGGCGGGGTCGAGTTCCTGCAGGGTCCGCTCGATCGCCGCGTCGATCTGCGGGCTGCCGATCTTTCCGAAGTTGCTCTCCCCGCCCGACAGGTAGATCTGCGTCAGCGCCGAGAGGGGGAAAGCGTCGCCGAGCCAACCGAATTGGGCGATGTCGAAAGCCCCGACGTTGATGTAGTTGGTGAAGAACCCGCTGCCGGACCTGGACACCAGTTCGAGCTTGACGCCGATCTGCGCGAGGCTGTGCTGGGCGATCTGGGCGAACTGCCGGCTGCCCTGGGCGTCATAGAACAGATCGCGAATGACCAGCGGGCGACCGTCCTTCTCCCGGAACTGGCCGTTCAGCTTCCAGCCCAGGGCGTCGAGCTCCCGCTTGGCCTGCTCCGGGTCATAGGGAACGACCGCGCTGTTGTCCTGGTAGCCCTTCTGCCCGGCGACGTAGATGTGGTTGCCCAACGCCACCGGATCGCTCGTGAGGCCGTATTGGACGACCTTGGCGATGGTGCGGCGGTCGATGCCCTTGGCCACCGCGAGGCGCAGCGCCTTGTCGGCCAGGATTGATCCCGGGGCGCCGTTGAAGGTGAAGTGAGACCATGCGGGCGCGGGGGCGCGCCGGATCGAGATCCCCTTCGTGCGTTGCGCGATGGTCAGCTGGTCGACGGAACCGACGCCGGACGCGTCGATGGTGTTGTTCTGCAGGGCCGGCAGCCGCGCGGCGTCGTCGAGTACCAGGTAGGTGATGTTGTCCAGTCGCGGCCGGGCACCCCACCATTTCGGGTTGCGCGACAACACGATCCGCTGTGTCGTCCGGTCCAGCGACGTGACGATGAAGGGGCCCGCCGACGGGCCGGGCCCCTCGAGCTGGCCCTTGTTGAACGCCTCCGGCGTGGCCGTCATGCTCCTGGGCAGCAGCATGCCGTTACCGGCGAACATGCCGCGCCACTCGGCGTACGGCTTGGCGAAGGTCACCACGGCTTGCCGGTCGTCGACACCCCGGGTGACCGACGCGACCCGGTCCGCGCCGCTGGGCCCGGCGATCTCGAACGTCTTGTCGGCGCCGCTCAACGCGTGGATCTGGCTGGCGATGTCTTCCCACGTGATCGGTGTGCCGTCGGACCACACCGCGCGCGGGTTGATCGTGTAGGTCACCACCTGCGGTGCGGTCCCGGTGAGTTCGACGCTGGTGAAGTAGTCGGTGTCCACAGTGGTCGAGCCGTCCGCGCCGATGACGAAGGCCCGGGGCAGGGTGGCCTTCATCATCGCGGCGACCTCGGCCGAGTTGCCGTCGATGTGCAGGATGTTGAAGTTGGGCGGGAAGTCGCTGAGCGCCAGCCGCAGGCTGCCGCCGTCTCGCAGCGTGGCGGGGTCCTGTGGGTTGATGTCGCTGGTGGTGCCGATCTCCGCGCTGTGGCCGCTTTCGGGCGCCAGGTTGATTGCCGGCGAGCAACCGGACACCGTCAGCACCATAACGACGATCGCCGTCGCGACCCGCCTAGACACGTCTGCTCGGATCCGGTTGTGGCACGGCCCCCAGCAGCCTCCGGGTGTACTCGTGCCGCGGGTTATCGAACACCTGCCCGCTGTCGCCCTGCTCCACGATCGTGCCGGCATACATGACCACGACCTGGTGCGCGAGGTGTCTGACCACCGAAAGGTCATGGGACACGAACAGGTACGACAGGCCGAACCGTTCCTGCAGATCGAGCAGCAGATTGATGATGCCGGCCTGAATCGAGACGTCCAGGGCGGAGACCGGCTCGTCGAGGGCCAGGATCTTGGGCTGCAACGCCAGCGCCCGCGCGATGCCGATGCGCTGCTTCTGCCCGCCGGAGAACTCGGCGGGATATCGGGCGGCGTCCGCTCGGCGCAGTCCCACGATGTCGAGCAGCTCGGCGACGCGCGCGTTGGTCTCGCTCTTTCCGAAGCCGTTGGCCAGCAACGGCTCGGCGAGGAGGTCGGACACCGGCAGCCGGGGGTCCAGTGACGCCACCGGGTCTTGGAACACCACCTGGATGTCGCGCCGCAACGATCGCCGCTGCGACGCGGTCAGGGTTGCCACGTCCGTGCCGAGCACTTCGATCGAACCAGACTGCGGCGCAACCAATTCCAGGATTTCGTGCAGCGTGGTCGACTTGCCCGAGCCGGACTCGCCGACGATGCCGAGGGTGCGGCCCTGCCGCAACTCGAAACTGACGCCGTCGACCGCGCGGACCTCGCCGACGCTGCGGCGCAACACCACACCTTTGGTCAGGGAAAAGGTCTTGACCAGATCGCGCACCCGCACGACGACCGACGAGTCGCCGGACGCGGGGGCATGCGCCTCGGTGTTGACACCGTAGATCTCCGCGGCGGTGCGTCCGTTGACCTGGTCGGTGCGGA
The DNA here is from genome assembly GCF_001668695.1 of Mycobacterium sp. E2497. Classification (NCBI taxonomy): domain Bacteria; kingdom Bacillati; phylum Actinomycetota; class Actinomycetes; order Mycobacteriales; family Mycobacteriaceae; genus Mycobacterium; species Mycobacterium sp. E2497. Next base: position 61,639 of record NZ_LZKD01000231.1, on the reverse strand, counting down.
TGCAGGCCGCCCGGTGACCGGCGCCGACGGGGAGCAGGTCTGGTTCGTCCGCGCGGCAGTCCTCGATGACGAGGGGGCAGCGCGGCGCGAAGGGGCAGCCCGGTTCCAGTCCGACCAACGACGGGGGCGCGCCCGGGATGGGCACCAGCCGGGTGCCCTGCGCGGCGTTGAGCCGCGGGACAGAGCCCAACAGGCCTACGGTGTAGGGCATTTGGCGATCGCGGTACAGGTCGTGCACCCCGGCGGATTCGACGACCCGGCCCGCGTACATGACCAGCGCCCGGTCGGCGAACTCGGCGACCACGCCCAGGTCGTGGGTGATGATCAGCACGCCGGCGCCGGTGACGTCGCGCGCCGTCTTGAGCACCTCGAGGATCTGCGCCTGCACCGTGACGTCGAGCGCGGTGGTGGGTTCGTCGCAGATCAGCAGGTCGGGGTCGTTGGCGATCGCGATCGCGATGACCACCCGCTGCCGTTCGCCGCCGGACAGCTCGTGCGGAAACGCGCGGGCACGCCGGTCGGGCTGAGCGATACCGACCAAGTCGAGGAGTTCCACCGCGCGGCGGCGGGCGGCCTTCTTGCCCACGTGCGGCTGGTGAATTTCGATCGCCTCGGCGATCTGGTCCCCGACTGTGTAGACGGGCGTCAGCGCCGACATCGGATCCTGGAACACCATGCCGACCGCCTTGCCGCGGAACCGCGACATCGCGTCGTCGCCCAGGCCCAGCAACTCGGTGTCGTGCAACCGCACCGAGCCGCGCACCCGCGCGTACTCCGGTAGCAGACCGACCACCGCCATCGCCGAAACCGACTTGCCCGAACCGGATTCGCCGACCATGGCCACGACCTCGCCCGGGGCGATGCTGTAGCTGATGCCGCGCACCGCGGTCACCGGGTCACCGTCCGTCGGGAAACTGACGGCCAGGTCGGCCACCTCGAGCAGCGCGTTCAACGGGTGCCGCCCCGCAACATGCCGCTGCCCGGGTCCAGCGCGTCGCGCAGGCCGTCACCGGTCACGTTGGCGCACACCAGGATCAGCACCAGCACCCCCGCCGGAAACAGGAACACCCACGGGAAGGTGGTCGCGGACTGGGTGCCGTTGGCGATCAACGTGCCCAGCGACACGTCCGGCGGCTGAATCCCGAAACCGAGAAAGCTCAGCCCGGTCTCGGCCAGGATGGCCGACGCGACGTTGAGGGCGGCGTCGATGATCAGGATCGAGGCCACGTTGGGCACCACATGGCGCAGGATGATCCGCTGGCTCGAAACGCCCATGTACCTTGCGGCCCTGATGAATTCGCGTTCACGCAGACTCATGGTCATGCCACGCACCATGCGCGAGCTGATCATCCAGCCGAAGCCGGCGAGCAGTAAGACGAGCAACAGGATGTTGGCGGAGCTCTTGGTTCGCGGAGTGACGATCGCGATGAGGATGAAGCTGGGTACCACCAACAGCAGGTCGACCAGCCACATCAGCGCCCGGTCCCGCCAGCCACCGAAATAGCCCGCGATCGAGCCGACCGTGGCGGCAATGCCGGTCGAGATGACCGCCACGCACACACCGATCAGCATCGACTTCTGCATGCCCCGCAGGATCTGTGCCAGCAGGTCCTGACCCAGCGCGTTGGTGCCCAGCCAGTGCCGGGCGTTCGGCGGTTGTAACAGCGCGTCGAAGTCGAGGTCGTCATAGGAATACGGCAGCAGGCCCGGCAGCGCGTAGCAGCCGACGAACAGCAGCACCAGCAGTGTGAGCGCCGTGACGGCCAACCGGTTGCGCACGAACCTGCGCAGCACCAGGGTGCGGCGCGAGGTGAACTCCGATGGTTTCGGGGACGAGATACCCTGAGCGCCTTCCACTTTGGGCTCGGCCGTCATGACACCCGCACCCTGGGATCGAGAGCTGCGTAGAAGACGTCGGAGAGCAGGCCCGCCAGCAGCACGACCGTGCCGGAAAACAGCGTGATGGCGGCGATGATGTAGGTGTCCTGCGTCGCGATGCCCTGCACCAGCCATTCGCCCATGCCATGCCAGCCGAAGATCTTCTCCACGAACACCGCGCCGGTCACCAGGCCGGCGACCCCGTAGGCGAACAGGGTGGCCAACGGTATCAGCGCCGTGCGCAGTCCGTGCTTCACCAGTGCGCGCCGGCGGGTGAGCCCCTTGGCGCGCGCGGTGCGAATGAAATCCTGGCCCAGGACGTCGAGCATCGCGTTGCGCTGATAACGGCTGTACCCGGCGGCGGCCGCCAAGGTCAGGGTGAGCGTGGGCAGGATCAGGTGCCGCAACCGGTCCACCAACTGATGCCAGGCCCCGCCCTCCACGCCGGGTGAGGTTTCCCCGGTGTAGTCGAAAAGGTGCACGCCCAAAGCCCAGTTCACCCGTAATGCGCCGAGAATCAAGAGGCTGGCGATGACGAACGTCGGAGTGCTCAGCACCAGCAGCGCCGCCATCGTGACGAGGCGGTCACTCATTCGGTATTGGCGGATGGCCCCCCAGGCCCCGGCCACGACGCCCAGCACCGTGCCCGCCAGCGACCCCACGACCAGGAGCCGCAGGGTGACCCCGACGCGCCGCCAGAGTGTGGCGCCGACGGGCTGTCCGGTGATGGTCTTGCCGAAGTCGCCGCGCACGGCATGCGAGGCCCACTGCGCATAGCGGATCGGTATCGGCTTGTCGAGGTTGAGCGCGTGCGCCTTGGCGTCGATGACGGACTGCGGCGGCCGCGGACTGCGCTGCAACAGGCTGTCCAGTGGGCGGAAGGCCACCGATGTCAGGCAAAACGTGAGAAACGATGCCAGCGCCAGCAGCACGACGTAGTTGAGCAACCGGCGCGCCAAGAAGCGAATCATCCCCGATCGCACCGCCCGACCCGCATTGGGACAGGTTAACGATTCCGGCCCGCACCGGCCCGGTTCGGCGATCGATCCTTGTGATCCCGCTGATTTTCATGCGTCAATGAACGATGGCCCGTTGTTAACATCACCGCGGCACCGATGCGGGTAGCAACTCCGAGTGCTGCGACATTCCGAGGAGGCTTGCGTGACGGTTACCGACGACTTCCTGGCCAACAACGCCCACTATGCGAGCAGCTTCCACGGCCCGCTGCCGATGCCGCCGGCCAAACACGTCGCGGTCGTCGCCTGCATGGACGCCCGGCTCGACGTGTACCGCGCCCTCGGTCTCAATGAGGGCGAGGCCCACGTCATCCGCAACGCCGGCGGGGTGATCACCGACGACGTGATCCGGTCGCTGGCCATCAGTCAGCGGTTGCTTGGGACCCGGGAGATCATCCTGATCCACCACACCGATTGCGGAATGCTGACCTTCACCGACGACGACTTCAAGCGCGCCATTCAAGAGGAGACCGGCGTCAAGCCGCCGTGGGCACCCGAAGCCTTCCCCGACGTGGCCGAGGACGTCCGGCAGTCGCTGCGGCGCATCGAGAACAGCCCGTTCGTGACCAAGCACGAGTCCGTGCGCGGATTCGTCTTCGACGTCGCGACGGGGAAGCTCGAGGAAGTCAAGGTCTAGCTGTAGTCGGCCCACCTTGTAGGTCGCGAGGGCCTTCGCGACGAGCTTGCCCTGCGCGCCGCACCATGCCGCCGCCATGACGTGACATCGGCGAGTATGGCGATCGCGCCCCCGTGGACCATGTCACCGATCGTGACGTTGGAGGTGTCCCACGGCAGCCGCAACCTCACCTCTGGTCGTCGAGCCGGTCGGCGACGATGCCCAGCATGGCGACGAACGGTGATTCGAGGAGGAACTGCGCGATGACGTCGCGGCCGCTCGATGATGGGCCCTGGGGTGCAGAGTCGGAGGTCATCCGTTCATGCTTTCGCACCGGGCATCGGCCGGAAAAGGGTCGCCGCCCGTCTTGACCCGATCAGTCGGATCACCGTCGTCCGCGCTATGAGCGGCCCCACTTGACAACCCGTCGCCAGTGCTGGTGCTATGATGGCAAAGCTGCTAAACTTGACCGACTCTACCAGGTTTACCCGAGGAAGCTATGCCCAGCGATCTGAAGGCGGCCCCCGCCGCCGGCCAGTACGAGTTGAGCCATCTGCGCTCACTGGAGGCCGAAGCGATCCACATCATCCGGGAGGTGGCCGCCGAGTTCGAGCGGCCGGTGTTGTTGTTCTCCGGCGGCAAGGACTCCATCGTCATGCTGCACCTGGCACTGCGGGCGTTTAAGCCCGGGAGGTTGCCGTTCCCCGTGATGCACGTCGACACCGGCCACAACTTCGACGAGGTGATCGCCACCCGCGACGAGCTGGTCGCCGAGCACGGGGTCCGCCTGGTCGTCGCGTCGGTCCAGGAGGACATCGACGCCGGCCGCGTAGTCGAGCCCAAGCAGGGACGCAACCCGATCCAGACCGTGACGCTGCTGCGCGCCATCCGGGAGAACAAGTTCGACGCGGCGTTCGGCGGAGCGCGCCGCGACGAGGAGAAGGCGCGCGCCAAGGAACGCGTGTTCAGCTTCCGTGACGAGTTCGGCCAGTGGGACCCGAAGGCGCAGCGGCCCGAGCTGTGGAACCTCTACAACGGCCGGCACCACAAGGGCGAGCACATCCGGGCCTTCCCGCTGTCCAACTGGACCGAGTTCGACATCTGGTCCTACATCGGTGCCGAGAACATCGCGCTGCCCTCGATCTATTACGCACACCGGCGCAAGGTGTTTCGCCGCGACGGCATGCTGCTGGCCGTCGACCGGCACATGCAACCGCGCGACGACGAGCCGGTGTTCGAAACGACGGTCCGTTTCCGCACCGTCGGCGACGTCACCTGCACCGGATGCGTGGAATCGGAAGCCTCGACGGTGGAGGAGGTCATCGCCGAGACCGCGGTGTCCCGGCTGACCGAACGCGGCGCCACCAGGGCAGACGACCGAATCTCGGAAGCCGGCATGGAAGACCGCAAACGGCAGGGGTACTTCTGATGGCCACACCCACCACGCTGCTTCGCCTCGCCACCGCGGGTTCCGTCGACGACGGCAAGTCCACCCTGATCGGGCGCCTGCTCTACGACTCCAAGGCCGTCATGGAGGACCAGTGGGCCGCGGTGGAACAGACCTCCAAGGATCGTGGTCACGACTACACCGACCTGGCGCTGGTGACCGACGGCTTGCGCGCCGAACGTGAGCAGGGCATCACGATCGACGTCGCCTACCGCTATTTCGCCACTCCCAAGCGGAAATTCATCATCGCCGACACCCCGGGCCACATCCAGTACACCCGCAACATGGTGACCGGCGCGTCGACCGCCCAACTGGTGATCGTGCTCGTCGATGCCCGCCACGGCCTGCTGGAGCAGTCCCGCCGGCACGCCTTCCTGGCCTCGTTGCTGGGTATCCAGCACATCGTGCTCGCCGTGAACAAGATGGACCTGATCGGCTGGGACAGAGACAAATTCGAGGCGATCCGGGACGAATTCCACGCGTTCGCCGCGCGCCTGGACGTGCACGACGTGGCCACCATCCCGCTATCGGCGTTGCACGGCGACAACGTGGTGACCAAGTCGGACCAGACGCCCTGGTACGAGGGCCCGGCGCTGCTGTCGCACCTGGAGGAGGTCTACATCGCCGGCGACCGCAACCTGGTCGACGTGCGATTCCCGGTCCAGTACGTCATCCGGCCGCACACCCGCGAACACCAGGACCACCGCAGCTATGCCGGCACCGTGGCCAGCGGGGTCATGCGTGCCGGTGACGAGGTCGTCGTCCTGCCGATCGGCAAGACCACCCGGATCACCGCGATCGACGGGCCGAACGGTCCTGTCGAAGAAGCCTTTCCGCCGATGGCCGTGTCGATCAGCCTTGCCGACGAGATCGACATCTCGCGCGGTGACCTCATCGCCCGCAGCAACAACCAGCCCCGGATCGCCCAGGATTTCGACGCGACCGTGTGCTGGATGGCCGACGACGCGACGCTGGAGCCCGGCCGCGAATACGTCATCAAGCACACCACCCGCACCACGCGCGCGCGGGTGACCGGGCTGGACTACCGGCTGGACGTGAACACCCTGCACCGCGACAAGACTGCAAACGCGTTGCAGCTCAACGAACTTGGTCGAATTTCGCTGCGCACTCAGGTGCCCTTGCTGCTCGACGAGTACACCCGCAACGCCAGCACGGGCTCGTTCATCCTGATCGACCCGCACACCAACGGCACCGTCGCCGCGGGCATGGTGCTGCGTGACGTCTCGGTGCAGACGGCGAGCCCGAACACGGTGCGGCACAAGTCATCGGCCGTCGCCGAAGCCCGCCCGCGGGGCAGGACCATATGGTTCACCGGTCTGTCCGGATCCGGCAAGTCGTCGGTGGCGATGCTGGTCGAGCAGATGCTGCTCGAAAAGGGCATCCCCGCTTACGTTCTCGACGGTGACAACCTGCGGCACGGCTTGAACGCCGACCTGGGCTTCAGCATGGCCGACCGCGCGGAGAACCTGCGCCGGCTGGCGCATGTGGCGGCTCTGCTCGCCGACTGCGGCAACGTCGTGCTGGTGCCGGCCATCAGCCCGCTGACCGAGCAGCGCGAGATGGCTCGTAATGTGCACGCCGCCGCGGGGTTCGACTTCATCGAGGTGTTCTGCGACACCCCCATCGAAGAATGCGAGCAGCGTGATCCCAAGGGGCTCTATGCCAAGGCCCGCGCGGGCGAGATCGCACACTTCACCGGCATCGACAGCCCGTATCAGCCGCCGGCCAACCCCGACCTGCGGCTGACGCCGGACCGCACCGTCGAGGAGCAGGCACGCAGCATCGTCGATCTGCTCGAATCACGCGGATAGCGCGCCCGGCTACGCCGGATTTCGCACATCGGGTGGCACAATCCTGAGAGTGCGCATGTCGGCGAAGGCGGAGTACGCGGTGCGGGCCATGGTCCAGCTCGCCACGGTCCCCCACGGGACGTTGGTGAAAACCGACGACTTGGCCCAGGCGCAGGGCATACCGCCGCAGTTTCTCGTCGACATCCTGACCAACCTGCGCACCGACCGCCTGGTGAGAAGCCATCGGGGCCGCGAGGGCGGTTACGAACTGGCCCGGCCCGGCAACGAGATCAGCATCGCCGACGTGTTGCGCTGCATCGACGGGCCACTGGCCAGCGTGCGCGACATCGGTCTGGGCGACTTGCCCTACTCGGGCCCCACCGCGGCGCTCACCGACGTCTGGCGGGCGCTGCGCGCCAGCATGCGCTCGGTGCTGGAGGAAACCACGCTGTCCGACGTCGCCGCTAACGCCCTGCCCAGACACGTGGCGCAGTTCGCCGAGGACTACCGAACGCAGGAGAGCGTGCGGCACGGCACACCGCGTGGGGGCGAATAACCACTACCGCTGGCCCCCCGACCCGTAGGGGCGGGTCAGGATCTCCATGGCATGCCCCGACGGGTCCAGGAAGTACACCCCGCGCCCGCCGTCCCTATGGTTGATCTCGCCGGGCCGGTTGGCGCCCGGGTCGGCCCAGTGCTGCAGTCCGCGCGAGGAGATCTTGCCGTAGATCGTGTCGAACTCCTCTTCGGACACCAGGAAGGCGTAGTGCTGCCGCGGAATCTCCGTCCCGCCGGGGGCGTCCGAATAGTCCAGGCTGGCGCCGTGCTCGAGCTGGACAACCATGAAGTGGCCGAACGGCTTTGGGTCTGGCAGTCCGAACAACTCGGTGAGGAATTCCGCGGACTCGCGCTTGTCGCGGGAGGCGACGATCGTGTGGTTGAAACTGATGGCCATGCTCCTCCTATTTCGGTGCGGTGAGTTCGAGGGCGATGTTGTCGGGGTCGCGGAACTGCAGGATGTAGGACGGCCCGATGTCCTTCACAGGTTCGTGGGAGACACCCAGATCATCGAGATGGGCTGCGGCGGAATCCAATTCGTCCTTGCTGGCGACCCGGAACGCGATGTGGTCGAGCCCGGTGCGGTCTTCGTCGAAGCGGTCGGTGGCAACGGGCCGCAGTCCGAGCAGCGTGCCGCCGAGGTCGTAGATGACGCCACCGAACAGGAAGCTCAATTGGCTGCGGGTGGCCTCGTCGGCGTTGTCGGGCACCTCCAGCAGCACCGGCCAACCGAAAACGCTCTCATAGAACTGACGGGACCGCTCGATATCGGTGACGGTGAGGCGGACGTGCGCGATGGAACTGCTGGTGAAACCCATCTGCTCCATGCTGCCACTTGCCCGCCCGGATGTTGACTGTCATGCCAGAATCGCCGTCGTGCGGATTGCGATGACGCTGCCGGTGATGGAGCCGGACTTGGATGCGGAAGTGTTGGAGAGCTGGGCGCGCGGGATCGACGCCGGCCCGTTCTCATCGCTGTGCTGGGGTGAGCGCATCGCATTCGACAACCCGGACAACCTCACCCTGCTGGGAGCGCTGGCCGCCTGGACGCGTCGGGTGCGGCTCCTGACGACCGTGATCGTCCCGCAGCTGCACGACCCCGTGATGCTGGCCAAGGCCCTGGCGACCGGCGACATGCTCTGTGGTGGGCGGCTGAGCGTGGGCATCGGCGTGGGCGGCAGGCACGAGGACTACCACGCCGTCGGCGCCGACCCGGCGACGCAGACCATTCGCGACATGGCCGAGCGCGTGGCCGTGATGAAGCGGGTGTGGGCCGGCGAAAAGCTCACCGACTCGGTCCTGCCGGTCGGGCCCGCGCCGGTGCAGCCCGGCGGTCCGCCGCTGTTGGTGGGCAGCATCGGCCCGAAGACCATCCGCAGCGCCGCGTCCTGGGCCGTCGGGCTCGCCGGGACCACCCTGGACCTGGATGCCGCCAAGCAGAACGAGCTGTTCGACGTCGCGCGCGACGCGTGGGCGCGGGCGGGCAAGGGCAAACCGCACCTGGTGACGTCGTTCTGGTTCGCGTTCGGCTCACCCGAGCAGGCTCGCGCCCAGGTGCATCGTCATCTGCGGCGGTACATGAACTGGATACCGGGGGAGTACGTCGACGCGATGGCGCCGACGACCGGCTGGGCCGGCACCGAGGACGAGCTGCTGGCGGTGCTGCGCAAGTTCGAGGCCATCGGCGCCGACGAGGTGCAGCTCATCCCGACCAGCTCGGACGTCGACCAGCTCAGCCGCGCGGCGGACGTGGCGGCCCGGCTCTAGGGGTTAGGCCGACGCGCGCTGGTCGTTGCCCGCCGCCGGCTGCTGGGGCGGCTGACCCTTGCGCAGCGTCGCCAGCAGCTCGCGGTACGGGCCGACGAGGTAGACGGTGTCGCCGCCCCGCAGCCAGGCGTCACGGCGCGGGTGGAGCTCGACGGGCGCGTCCTGGCGGGTGATCGCAATGACGCGCGTCTGCGTCGACAGTTCGAACATCTTCAGCCCGTCGAGCTCGCTGCCGGGCGCCACGTGCATCCCGCCGATCATGAACGAGCGCTGCCCGACGGAGAAGGTGCCCAGCACCTGCAGGCCCATCGCGGCGCCGATGAACCATGGCGCGGCCAGTTCGACGGTGGACCGGACGTTTTCGAAGCCGAACCGCTGCGCCACCGCGGCCCCCAGCGCACGGTCATAGACCCGGAGCACCAGGGGAACGTCGGGCCGGACGACTTCGGGCTTCACCCGGGGCCCGAGCATCTCGCGCAGCACGATCCCGGTCTCGATGTTGACCATGTCGTCCTGCGTCAGCACCGCCACCGCGCGGGCGTGGTCGACGCGCGCCGCCTCCAGCGTCTGGCGCAGCGTCGCGTCGCCGAAGATCACCGGCACGTCGAGGTCGGCCGCCGTCGACAGAAACCGGTTGTTCTCGTCCCGCTCGATCACCGCGACGTCGTACCCGGCCGACCTCAAGTCGGCGATCACGCGGCTGCCGAACGAACCCAGCCCGACGACGATCACGTGATTGCGCAGGTGGCGCGCCCGGCGGCGGCCGACCGAATGGGCGAAACGCCGCGATAGCAGCAGGTCGGCGATGAAGGCGACGAGAAGCGCGGTGGTCGTCACCCCGGCGAACATCAGCATGATGCTGAACAGCCGCAGCCAGGTGGGCTGCTGCAGGAAGCTGAAGTCGCCGTAACCCACCGTCGCGATCGTCTCCGTGCTGAAATACAACGCGTCGAGCCACGTCATCTTCGGATGCGGCTGGTAGCTGAACCGCAGCACCACCGTCGACCCGATCAGCAGGCACGCCGCCGCCAGCAACGCCCTCGCGAACATCGGGTTGACGTCGTCACGCAGGGCGCGCGCGCCGTCGAGCGCCCTGCGCAGCCGGGTCAGGCGATATCGCGTCACCGTGGGCCGCGGAACCCTGATGCCGCGGGCGGCCAGTTCGTCGGCGGTGCCGATCATCGCGGTCCAGTCGCCGGCGTGGATCGGCAGGTCGCGGCCCGGACAGGACACGACCTCTCCCGGGGTGGCGCAGTTCTCGCCGTGGATCACCGCCACCGGCGCCAGGTCGCCGTAGATCTCGCGCAGCGTCGCGCTGTACGGCGCCTCGGCGCCGGAGACGACGAACTCGATGCCCGCCGCCTCGAACGGGTGCACGGTGTGCGCCAGACACGCCTCGACTACCGAGGGTGCCGCCAGGTCGGCGACGTCCAGGATCGCCCCGGGGCGCTTGTCCGCGGCCATCGCCGTGCGCAGCACGTCATTGGCCAGCCGCGCCACCACCCGGACGCCCGGGTTGGCCTTGCGTGCCAGCAGCGCGATTTCCAGGTTGGTCGCGTCGTCGTCCCCGACGCAGATCACGGCGAGAGCGCGGGTGACCCCGACGGTTTCGAGCTCACCGGCGGTGCGGACCTTGACGATGTGCATGCCGGCGGTGTTGAGCTCCTCGACGATCGTGGTGGCCAGCGCGTCGTCACCGCTGACGATGATGTGGCCGCGCATGGTCACCCCCGCTCCCGGGCGTCCGGCATAACCCCCACCTCTGCTGACGTTGGCGTTTTGTTCCTATGACTATCGGGCACCGTGCCGATTCATGCCAGCGCGACACCGGAGGCGGGGAAGGCGAGGTGAATTGCCACGGCGCCGCGCGCGAGATTCGATAACGATATGACGCAGCCGGAACTGCCCGGGCCGCTTGCCGCCTTGACCCGGCTCATCTCGGAGCGCATCGCCGCGGCCGACTTCGCCGGGGCTTTGCCGCTGATGAACGAGCTGGTCGCGCTGTGCCGGCCGATCCTGGGGGAGCGCCATCCCAACGTGTTGGACATGGAGCTCGCGCTGGTGCACCTGCAGCTGCAGATGGGAGACCAGGCAGGGGCCTATGCCGCTCTCGAGCAGCTGGTACCCGAACTCGAGGAGGTGCTCGGGCGCAACCACATCACCACGTTGACGGCGCGTCACATGTTCGCCGACCGGCCGCAGCCCGAGGGGCGCGCCGCCCTGGCCGAATGGTCGCAGCTGCTGGCCGACGAAGAAGGCGTGCTGGGCGCCGAGCACCCGACCGTGCTGACGTCCAGGGACCGGGTGGCGCACCAGCTCAAGGAGCTCGGTGACTACCCGGGGGCCATCGCCGAGGGTGAGCGCGTCCTTGCCGCACGGCGCTTGGTGCTCGGTGAGCACCACGAGGACACGCTGGGGATGCGGTTGTCACTGGCGCAATGGCACGGCGAATCGGTGGACGCCGCCGGCGCCATGGCCCAACTCGAGTCGCTGGTCGAGGTGATGCGAGAGAAGCTGGGGCACGACCACCGCCACACGCTGATCGCGCGGCACACGATCGCGCTGTGGGAGTCCGAACCCCAGGACTACCGGGACAAGGTCGCCACCTGGCAAGCCCTGGCCGACGACGAAGCCCGGGTCTTCGGTGACGACAGCCCCCTTACCGTCGCCGCCCAAGAGGAACTGGCGAAGTGGCGGGACCGTGTCGAGGACCTCCGCTGGGTGGCCGAGATGCGCGACCGGGTCGAAGAATCCACCAAGCGCCGCTTCATGGCCAAACGACAAGCGACACAACGGTTTTCGAATGGCGAATACCTGCGGTGCTGGCTTGCCGAGCGGGGTGCCCAATTCCCGGTGTGGGCAAGCCATTACGGCGGCGATGCCGTCTGGGACTTCTCCCCGGCGTCCCTCGACGCGCTGGAAGACCTGGTCGTTCAGAAGGCTCCGACACCCGAACAGCTCCTGGACGAGGAACGCAATGCGCCGTTCCTCGACGGCGCGGTGTGGTATCTCGGCGAGGTGCTGCGCCGCGGACGATCTCTGCCCTGGGAATACACCCGCGGCGAATCCGCGGATCCCACCGTCGGACACGTCGACGTCTTCGGGGCTCTCACCAGCGTGTTGCATTCCGTCGACCGCGGCGCACTGCGCCGGACGTACGACCGCTTCACGGCCGCCCCGTAACGGGACGCGTCGTGGGCCGGCAGTGATACTGGGCGGGTGCACTTCATCGAATGCGTCGCGTCCCGCGAGGTCTACCGGAGCCAATGGATGGTGCTCCGCGAAGACGACATCCGTCGCCCGGACGGCAGCCCCGGCATTTACGGTGTGGTGGACAAACCCGACTATGCGCTCGTGATGCCGTTCGACGGGGACCGCTTCCGGCTGGTCGAGCAGTTTCGGTACCCGCTCGGGGCGCGACGCTGGGAATTCCCGCAAGGAACCGCACCCGGTTTGGCGGACACGGACCCCTCCGAGCTGGCCGCGCGTGAGTTGCGCGAAGAAACGGGATTGAGTGCGACGTCGTTCGAAGTCCTCGGCCAGCTCGACGTCGCACCGGGCATGACGAGCCAGCGCGGGTGGGTGTTCCTGGCCACCGGAATCGTCGAGGGCGAGCCGGACCTCGAGCACGAGGAACAGGACCTGCGCAGTGCCTGGTTCGACCGCGAGGACGTCGAGCAGATGATCCGTTCCGGAGTGATCGCCGACGCACAGTCCGTCGCCGCCTACAGCCTGTTCCTGCTGCGACGGCCATGACGCAATGCGGGGACCCGCCGCGTCCCGCGTGTCACTGGTTGGGCGCGGGCGTCATCGAGGCGATGTAATAGACCTCGTGCCCGGTGGGGTAGCCGCCGCCGTTGGTGGCGATGTGAACGTGGTCGTAGTGGTTGAGCGTTTCCGACCCGAGGTCGGCGGTCCAGCTTCCCCCTCCGACGCCCGGATAGATCTTCTGCCGCCAGATCACGTGGTTGATTCCCCAGCGCTTCGCGTTCGCCAAGGCGTACCCGGCGATCTGGTTGCCCAGCTCGATGCCCTCGGGGGTGTTGTGGTTCGGGATCATCACGTCGATCGCCAACCCGTTGGGGTGCCACGGCAAGGGGTCTTCGCGGTACCCGTAGATCGTCTTGATCTGCGGAAACAGCACGCTGATGGCTCGCTCCGCCCAGATCGTCTTGACCTGGAGCCGGTCCTCCGAGGCCAGGCCGCGGGGCAACGCGACCTGGAACTGCTGGGCGGCGGCGGGCGCGTTCGCGGCCAGCATCTCGACTTCCGCGGGAGTGGCGGTGTGCGGGTTGTCGATGAGTGGCGCGGCGGCGTTGGTAGGTGCGGCGGATGCGGTCGTGGGGGCCGCCGCCAGCGCGTTCGGCGCGCAGCATCGCGGCTTCGTGTCTTGGGCGTAGATCATGCCGGCCGCAAGTGCGAGCGAGCCCAGGATCGCCAGCCAGCGCCCACGGCCGTTGGCTAACACGTTCTTGCCCACGACCAGCAGCTTAGTGTCGTGGGCGACGCCTGTGGCGGGATTGGCGTTGGTTTTTCGGCTCGCGTGAACAGGCCCTACGCGGCCCAGGCTCGGGTCACAATGACACCATGCCCGGCCAGTCCTTCGACGATGCCAACACATTCCACCGGATGATGCGGCGCTTCGCGTCGACACCCGTGGGTGTCGCGCTGCTGCGTCCCACCGCGCACCACCTCGACCGGCTCATCACCCGGGTCAGCGGGGGCAGGACCAGCTTCGCCGGGCTGGCGACCGGCATCCCCGTGGTCATGCTCACCACCACCGGCGCGAGATCCGGTGAGCCGCGCACCGTCGCCGTGTACGGAATCCCGCACCCGGACGGCCTGGCCCTCATCGCGTCCAACTTCGGTGGCACCAAGCACCCCTCCTGGTACCACAACCTCAAGGCCCACCCCGAAGCGACGGTGGCCATCGGCCGGGATAGCTGGCACGCGAACGCGCGGCTCGCCGCGCCCGGCGAGCGCGACGAGATCTGGGCGAAAGGCCTTGAGCTGTATCCGGGCTGGCGCAAGTACGAAGCGCGGGCCGGTACGCGCCACATCGAGGCGTTTGTCCTGGCACGACAGCGGGGCGGCTGACCCGGGACCCCACCGATAAGCTGGCGACCGACTCAAATCTGCTCGAGGCGAGTCCCATACAACGGTCACCCTCGATTGAAGGACTTCCATGAGCTCGCTGCGCTGCGTGGGATGCGGTGCGGACGGTGGGTAACCCTCGGCTGCACGTCGCGTTCGTATGCAGTTTCAACCGCGCTCGATCGGTGATGGCCGCGGCGCTGTTCGCCGAGCAGCTGCGGGAGCGTGGTCTGGAAGATGTGGTGCGGGTCTCCAGTGCGGGCACGCTCGCGTGGGTGGGCGACACCGCCGATGAGCAAGCGTGCTCGGTGCTGTCCGCGAGTGGTTATCCCGCCCCGGCGGGCCATCGGGCCGCGCTGGTCGGCCCCGAGCATCTCGCCGCCGATCTGGTGGTGGCGTTGGGCCGCGAACACGTGGAGGTGTTGCGGGAGCGTGGCGTCGACGATGCCCGGCTCAGGTGCGTGGACGTCCGGAACCCGGTCTTTGGCGCCGACTTCGAGCACGCCCTGGCAGCGATCGAGGCCGCGATGCCCGGGCTGCACGAATGGCTGGACGACCGGCTGATCGCACCCGGTTTCGGCCGCCTGGAAACCGCCGTCGGCTTTCGCTTTTGGACGGGAATGGCCGGGGATGTGCTGAGATCCCCCTATTACGGCGAAATGGCCTGGCCGACGAAATGGTCCGCCGCCGAATGCCGCTACAACCCGGCGCACGTGCCGCCGGCGCCGGAGTGCGAGTGCGGGTGGTACGCCGATATCGAGGTTGCGGATGTGATCGCGCGGGCGCGCGGGTTCCCGAGGGTGGCGCAGCTGGCCTCGCGAGCGGCGCCGCAACTGAAGGTCACGGATGCGCCGTGGTCGTATCTGGTTGTCGGCAAGGTTGTCCTGCATGACGTGCTGCCGTTCCGGCCGCCGCCGACGATGAAGATCAGCCCCCGTGCCGAGTACCGGGCGCGCGTGGGCGGCATCGTCGAGCTGGGACTCCTCGACACCGACGGAGGGCCGGAGGCCATGGCGTTCGGCCAGGAGTTGTCGGACAGGTACGAGGTCGAAGTCCTGGACATCAGCGATCGCGGGGAGCTTGGCGAATGTGCCCCCGGCGTCGGCGGGTGAGCATCGCATCGGCTGGTGTGCCTACTTGACGTAGCTGTTGTCACCCAGGTACGCGTCGGCCCAGGCGCCGATGATCCGCCCCGCCCGGTGCGCCTGGCCACGAGCGGTGAGAAAGTGATCGGACCCCTCCAGCGAGACGAAGCTGCGGGGATGACGGGCCAAGCGGAAGATCTCGCTCGCGTTCTCGATGCCGACCGTGTTGTCGGTGGGCGAGTGCAGGATCAGCAGCGGCAGGCGCAAATCCCTGATCTTGTCGCGCAGGTGGGCCCGGCGAACATCCTCGACGAATGCCCGCTTGAGCGTCAGCGTGCGTCCACCGACCATCCATTCGGCGCTGCCCTCGGTCAGACAGCGGTCGACGACTGCGTCGTAATGCTTTTCGACGTGGCTCGGGTCGACCGGTGCGGCGACCGTCACCACCGACCGCACTCCGGGCGATTGCCGAGCCGCGGCGAGCACCGCCGCGCCGCCCCACGAGTGCCCGATCAGGATGTCGGCCGGGGTTCCGCGGCTTGTCATGAATTCGCACGCCTTGGCGATGTCGTGGACCTTGACGGTGAACGACCCGTCGCCCCAGTCGCCCTCGGATCCGCCGAGGCCGAGCGCGTCGAAGCGCAGCATGCCGATGCCGTCGGCGGCCAGTTGCTTGCAGATCCTCGCCGCGGCGGGCGAGTCCTTGCCGAGCGTGAAGCCGTGCGCGAACACGCCCCAGCCGCGCACCGCTCCCTCGGGCACCTCGATGACGCCGGCCAGTTGCGCGCCCGTGGAGCCCTGGAAAGTGATGCGTTCGCCCATGCCGATGATCTAACCTGCCTCGGACGATGCTCGAAAGGCCGAGGCATTCGTTCTCGTCCGGAGTTAAGGCCTAGGGCGCGACCGAATATCGCGGCGAGGGGCCGGGGCAGCCGACGAGCAGGCTCGCGACGTCCGCGAGCGGCCGGGGCTGGGCAACCAGTTCCACCCACGGAAACCGGTCGTGGGTTGCGAGCAGAAAGCTCAGCGCCGCACTGAGGTGCCGCGGCTCGTAATTGTGCACGCCGAAGATCGACAGCTGCCGGCGAACGACTTGCTCGGGGTCGAGCGCGATGGCGCCGTTGGGCGCGACGGAACCGGCGAGGGCAGCGACGCCCTGGCCGTCCAACGCGGTTAATCCGGCCTGCAAGGCCGCCGATGAGCCGGAGAACTCCAACAAGACGTCGCAGCTTCCCACGTCGTGTGCCGATGGCGCCTCGTCGGTTGCGCCGAATTGCCTTGCCAGCTGCCTTCTTTCGGTGCTGGGATCGATCGCCGTGACCGCCGATGCGCCGGCCGAGACCGCAGCCGCGACAGCGCTGAGTCCGAGCATGCCGACCCCTACGACGCTAACCCGCTTGCCGGCCAGCGGCCCCGCGCGGTCGATCACCGCCATGACCGTCGCCGTCGCGCAGGCGGCGGGAGCGGCGGCGGCGTCACTGAGGTCGTCGTCGACGACCGCGATCGCCAAGTTGCTTGGCAGAAAGACATATTCGGCGTAGGAGCCGGACAACGCCCAGTCCGAGTCGAGCGCCTCGTGCCCGGCCTTGCGGACTGTGCGGCATTTGGCGGTGACCCCGGCGCGGCAGCGGTCACAGGTTCGGCAGGGCAGCGTGATCGACCAGATGACGCGTTGCCCGGGGTGTAGGTCATGGCCGTCGACGTCGCGCCTGCCTGCTTGTCCGACGGCAACGATCTCACCGACGGCCTCGTGGCCAAGGATCGACGGGCACGGTTGCACGCGACGGCCGCTGACGGTGTGCCGGTCGCTGCCGCACACGGTGGCCAGGCGCACCCGGACGAGCACGTCGGCCGGGCCCAGTGGCGGCACCGCCACGCGCTCGACGGTGATCCGGTCACCGCCGCGCCATACTGCCGCGGCGGTGGTGTCGATCCGCCGGTCGAGGGTTGCGCTGGTCATGGAGCGCTCATCGCCACCGGGAGCACGCCGAGCAGGCCGGGCAGGTCGGCCACCGACGGCAGCAGGTGGGTGTGCCGGTGGGCGCCGAGTTCGTCGGCGTCGCTGGCTCCCGAAAGGACGCCCACCACCATCGCGGCACCGGAGTTGGTCCCGGCTTCGAGGTCGCGGGGAGTGTCTCCGGCGACCAGGACGCGCGCCACATCGGTCACGCCCAGCCGTTCCATGGCCCGAAAGATCATGTAGGGCGCGGGGCGTCCGGCGGCCACATCGCTGCCGCAGACGACGGTATCCGCCACCGCGTCGTCCATCCATCCCAGCGCCGACAGCAGCGATTCGACGATGACGCGGTCGAATCCCGTTGTCAGCGCGACCTTTACACCACGGTCGCGCAACGTGGACAGAGCGCCGACGACCCCCGGCAGCGGGTACGGCGGGTGATCGGCGTAGGCGGCGCTGAGCCGGGCATGGAAATCGGTGACCACCACTTCCAGCTCCCCCGCGCTCGGGGGCGTGCCGGAGCGGGAGGTGAGCAGTTCGCGCAGCGCTTCGTGCTTCGAGGCACCGTGCCAGCGGGCGATTTCGGCCTCCGACGGCGATGCCCCGTGCGCTCTCGCGGTCTCAGCGAGCACGCGGTAGACCTGCTGACCGTCGTCGATCGTGGTGCCCGCCATGTCCAGGACCACGACCTCGGGCGGGAGGATCGTCATGAGCTCGGCTCCTTAGGGATTGGCGTTGCGCGTCAGGGCGCAGCGCGCGTCCAGCGTGTTTTCGAGGGTGAAACTGACGAGTCCCGGCAGGTATCGGTCGTCGTGGTATTCGAGGATTTCGCCGTACGGGCTTCGCGTCGTTCGCTGCTGACGCAGCAACGGAACTCCCTCGGGCACACCGAGGTGCTGCGCGTCCAGCGCGTCGGCGGCCACCGCGTCGATCACATGGGATGCCCGGGCGAACTGCACGCCCTGCGAAAGTAGATACGCCCACAGGGATCCCGAATCGCAGTCGAAGTCGAACAGGCGCCGACCGACGTGCTCGACGAATACGGCGCGCTCGAGCATCGCGGGCTCGTCGTCGAGGTAGCGCAGCCGCAACACCTCGACGACCGGCGCATCGACGTCGACGTGTAGCACCGAGGCGGCGTGCTGGTCGGCCCGCCGCAGCGCCAACTCCAGGGTCCGCTGCCCGGGCGTACGGCCGATCGAGTGCGCCCACGCCGAATACGACAGCAGCGTGTCGAAGGGCTGCCCGGTCGCGGCGGAACACACGACCGGCGGTTTGCCGCGCCCGCCGGCGATGACGCCCTCGGCGCGCAGGGTGGCCAGCGCTTGGCGCACCGGTCCGCGCGACGCGTTCCACTGTTCGCACAGCCGAGACTCCGAGGGCAGCGGCGCGCCCACGACCAGTTCACCGAGGCGGATCTGTTCCCTCAGGCTGTCGGCAATGACCTCGTGCAGTGCGGTTGCCACGACTTGACTATACATGTGTGGCGAGGGCTCCGGCCCGGGCTTTGCTTACGAATCAGCCTGTTGGTTAAGGGAATCTGAACATCTGCTGCCCAGAACATTCCGGTGTTGACAGCTGCTGAACCTCTATCGGAGGGTTCTTGTAATGACAAGTCGGCGCTTGGAATCGGAGCCTCAATGACTGACGTGGCCAGCAGCGAGAGCGTCGGGAAGTCCATCGACGACGCCCCACTCGGCGTCTTCCACTTCAAGGCAGCGGCGACGGCCGGGGCGGGATTCTTCACCGACTCCTATGACCTCAACGTCATCGGCTCGGTGACGCTGCTGGCCGCACCGCAGTTCCACCTCGGCAGCGGTCAGGTCTCGATGCTGACCAGCTCGACGCTTCTCGCGGTCGCGGTGGGCGCGATGGTGTTCGGCCGGCTCGGCGACCGCTTCGGCCGCCGGCGCGTGTACGGGCTCGAAGCCGTGCTGATGATCATCGGGGCCCTGGTGTCGGCGTTCGCCCCGAACTTCACGGTGTTGCTGGTCGGCCGGCTGATCCTCGGGGTGGGCATCGGCGGCGACTACCCGGCCAGCGGCGTCATCATGACCGAGTACGCCAACGCGCGAAACCGTGGCCAACTCGTCGGCATGACGTTCCTGTTCTATGTGTTCGGCCAGGTCTGCGCCTACCTGGTGAGCCTGCTGGTCCTCGCGGTCGGTGTCGACAACGACCTGGCCTGGCGACTGATCCTCGGGCTGGGTGTACTGCCGTCGATGCTGGTTCTCTACCAGCGTCGCCACATGCCGGAGTCGCCCCGTTGGACGGCCGAGCATGGCGACGAGCGTCGGGCGCGCCAGGACTTCGAGAAGTTCGCCGGAGCGGGCAATCAAACGTTCAGTGCGGCAACGGTTTCTAAGGTTCCGGTCGGTGGGCTGCGGTTGGCGTTGACGAACCGCAAGGTGCTCATCACCCTGCTGGGCACCGCCGGAAGCTGGTTCTTCTTCAACGTCGCGGTGTACGGCAACTCTGTGAGTCAGCCGCTGCTGATCAAGACCATCAGCCCGCACGGCTCCACGCTGTCCAACATCGCGCTGAACGCCGTGCTCGTCGTGTGCTTCAGCCTGGTCGGCGCCATCGCCGGGCTCTTCGTCCTCGACCGATGGCCGCGGCGTCGACTCCAAATCGCCGGCTTCGGGTTGTGTGCGTTGGCCATGCTGCTGATCACCGTGGTGCCCACCCTGAGCAGCGCCGTCCTGCCCTTCGGGATCGTGTTCGGTCTCTCGTTGTTCGGCATCGCGTTCGGTCCGAACTACACCACCATGCTGCTGGCCGCCGAGTCCTACCCGACCGCCTTCCGCAGTAGCTTGCACGGCCTGTCGTCGGGTGTCGCCAAGGTCGGCGCATTCGGGGGAGCGCTTGTGGTGCCGCTCATCCTGTCTGCGGAGGGGTTGCGGGCGGTGACGCTGCTGGCGTTCGGCTGCTACATCGCGGCGATCGCGACGACACTCCTGCTGCCGGAACCCCGCGGCCGCGCGCTCGACGAGGTCAGCGAAGACCTGAAACTCACGACTGTTGCGGCAGCCCCCGCGCGTCAACGCGCCGGAAGACTCGTTCAAGCGCAGTAACAAGCCACGCGAAGGTTGTCCATAACCGCACGTCAGCGCGGCGGCACCTACACCATGCAAGACGTCGACGAGGCCCAGGCACGAGCCGACGTGGCTCCGCGTACAAGTCAGCCTCTGCGGGCGACGTCTTGGCTCAGGATCCGGGGCCAGGTCTCGACATCGGCCGGGCTGTGCGCCACGGTGAGCGTCGACCGCGGCATCAGTGCGGCAAGCGATTCCGCTGTCGACATCGGATGCGCCGGGTCGCCGACCCAGGCCAGAATCGTCGTCGGCACATCGATTCGTGCGACCGCTTCGCGAGCGGGCAGGTCGCTGAGAGCCGCGCCTCGAAACAGTGACGGCAGCAGCGCGTCGGCCACATCGGGAACTGTTTCGGGCGCGCCGACCGTGGCTGGCGGCGGAGTCGCCCCACGCGCCGACGCGATGAATGCCCCGACTCCCTCGGTTTCGATCAATTCGGCCGCAACCCGGTAGATCGCCGCCTGCGCGGGCCGGGTTTCCCACGCGGTAGCCGGCACCATGAGCGTGAGGCCGGCGAAGCGGTCCGGCTCGCGGGCAGCCGCGTGCAGCAGCGTGCCGGTACCCATGGACGGGCCGACTCCGTGTACTCGTTCGCCGGGAAACCATTTGTCGAGCAGCTGCAGAAGATCCTCGGCAAGGCTTTCCCATCGGTAATCCTCCGGGACCTTGCGCCCAGTCGACTTGCCATGGCCGCGTGCGTCGTACCGCAGCAGTCGGGTCCCGCTGAGGCCCCTGCCGAGGTCGAGATTGAGCACCCGGTCACGCGCGCGGCTGGAGGTAAGCCCGTGCAGTTGAACTACCGGATGACCACCTTCGTCGCTCAGTTCAACCGCAAGCTCTGCTCCAGGAACCACGAAAGTGGACATCACGCAACTCTTCTCACGACCGGACGGCTCGCCCCGGAGCCGACCCCGCAGACCGAGCATTCAGGCTAACCGGGGCGTTAGGGTACCGCCATGCGGCTGACCAACGTGGCGCACCTGCGGCTACCCTTTGGACGACTATGGGGCTATGACGTGTCGGTGTCTGACCTCGGCCGGCATCAGCTCCCGGTGTCGTTCGACCAGCGCATACACGTCGGTGCGGGCGCACGACCCGGCTCCTGGATGGCGCTGTCCATTCGGTTGCCGGCGGGGGTCAGCCGCCAATCGTTGGCCGATGCGTGGCTGGCTGTGATCGCCCGCCACGGCACCCTTCGAACGGCTTTCACACTCGGGGCGGACGGCGATCCGCAGCTGAATGAGATCGATATTCGCCCAGGCAAGTGGGTAGAGCATGAGATCACTCCGGGCCAGGCGGTCAACGACGCACTGCGAGTAGTTCTCAATGCGACGTGCTCGCCCTATCAGCGGCCCTCACATCGATTGTGTGTGCTGGAGACTGCCGCCGGATTGACGGTGGTGATCGCTGCCGACCACGCCCATGTGGACATGTGGTCGATGCTGGTGATTGCCCGGGACCTGTTGTCGATACTCGCCGACGCGCGGATCGGACGTACGTCGTCGCTGCAGCCGCCGCCGGCATTTGTCGTGCACACCCAAGCACTGTTGGACCGTCCCGCGGCACCGGAACGCGTGCGCGCGCGATGGGCACAAATCATCAGCGACAGCGGTGGGGTGATGCCACGGTTTCCGCTGCCGTTGGGTGAGTCCGGGCCGCATCCGGAACGCGTTGAAGTGCGTGACGTGTTCGATGTCGATGACGGCGCCGCGTTCGTCGCGCAGGCACGCGACGACGGTGTCTCGACGCTGGCACTCGCTGTGGTCGCCATGACTGCGGTGACCCGCGAGTTGGCCGGGGCGCCGCTGCGCGCGGTCTTCCCCGTGCACAGCCGATTTGAAGACAAATGGCACGACTCGGTGGGCTGGTTCATCACCAATTCGGTCCTGGAGTCAGCGGTTGCCGAGCCGCACGCCGCGGCCGTCGCCGTCAAAGAAGCTGTGCAGCTTGGTTCCTGGCCACTGGCCGACGTACTGGCTCCGTGGGGTGGAATGCCCGTCGCGCCCGGCATGTTCGCGATTTCCTGGCTGGACCAAAGCAGACTTCCGGTGCGCATCGACTCGGTCGGACTCGACGCCCAGTATGTGAGCGCGAGCGTTGACACCGACGGCGTCATGCTCTGGTTCATCCAGGACGAGTCCGGGCTACATCTGCGATGCCGCTACCCGGATACCGCGGAGGCCCGAACCAATGTGGGGGCGTGGCTGGACCTGTTGGTGGCGCGCCTACAGGCACTGGCGCAGTCGTCGGTTCGAGGACTGCTGCGGGTAGCGGGCCGCACATATCGTGTGCAGCGCGCGACGCGCGAACACGTGGGGGTGATCGCCCAGCTGCTCTCCGACGACGAATTCGGTCAGGATCGCGAAGCCGCCGAACTCGAACGCTACGAGGCGGCCTACGACATCGTCGTTCGCGACCGATCCAACTATCTCGGAGTCGTCCTGAACGGTTCCGATATGGTCGTCGCGACTGTGCAATTGACGATCATTCCCGGCCTTTCCCGCGGCGGCGCCACCCGGCTGCAGATCGAGGGATTACGGGTCGCCAAAGCCGAACGCGCACAGGGTCTTGGTACTGCACTCGTCGAGTGGGCACACAACTACGGCCGAGCACACGGGGCACAGCTGGCGCAGGTGACCACAGACGAGGCTCGCGAAAGGGCTCGGGCGTTCTATCGCCGGCTCGGGTACCACGCCGCCCACGTCGGGCTGAAATGCACCATCTGAGTCCGGTTTATCCGCGGTGAACGTTTCATTAGCCGAACTGACTAACGGAAAATACCGCCTGACCTGCGCGAATACTGGTGCCCCCGGCAGGATTCGAACCTGCGGCCTTCTGCTCCGGAGGCAGACGCTCTATCCCCTGAGCTACGGGGGCGCATGGAGACCATGATGCGCCAGTGGGCCCAGACAGACTAACGCATCGCGGTGACCGCTCGACCACCGCAACGGATTCGGGGCGCGGGCACCTCAGCCAATAGGATGGACGCTCGTGACCCCAGCTGACCTCGCTGAGCTGCTCAGGAACACCGCCTCCGCGGTGTTGGCCGAGCGCGGGCTGGACGCTGCCGCCTTGCCGGCGACGGTCACCGTGGAGCGGCCCCGCAATCCCGAGCACGGCGACTACGCCAGCAACCTGGCGCTTCAGCTGGGCAAGAAGGTCGGCGCCAACCCCCGTGAACTGGCCGGCTGGCTGGCAGAGGCGCTGGCACAGGCCGACGGCGTCGCCTCGGCGGAAGTGGCCGGGCCCGGATTCATCAACCTGCGCCTCGAGGCGTCGGCGCAGGCGGTGATCATCAACAACGTCATCGACGCCGGTGATGAGTTCGGTCACTCCGACGCGCTGGGCGGCCACAAGATCAACCTGGAATTCGTCTCGGCCAACCCCACCGGGCCCATCCACATCGGCGGCACCCGCTGGGCCGCCGTCGGCGACGCGTTGGGCCGGCTGTTGAGCACCCAGGGCGCCGACGTCGAGCGCGAGTACTACTTCAACGACCACGGCGCCCAGATCGACCGCTTCGCCAACTCGCTGATCGCCGCCGCCAAGGGCGAACCGACGCCCGAGGACGGCTATGCGGGCGCCTACATCAACGACATCGCCGCGCAGGTGCTGGCCAAGGCGCCCGACGCGCTGAGCCTGCCCGAAGCCGAGATGCACGAGACGTTCCGCGAAATCGGTGTCGACCTGATGTTCACCCACATCAAGGAGTCGCTGCACGAGTTCGGCACCGACTTCGACGTCTACACCCACGAAGACTCGATGCACACCAGCGGCCGCGTCGATCAGGCCATCGCCCGGCTGCGCGAGACCGGCAACATCTACGAGAAGGATGGCGCAACCTGGTTGCGCACCAGTTCTTTTGGGGACGACAAGGACCGCGTCGTGATCAAGAGCGACGGTAAGCCGGCCTACATCGCGGGCGACATCGCCTACTACCTGGACAAGCGGCAGCGCGGCTTCGACCTGTGCATCTACATGCTCGGCGCCGACCACCACGGATACATCGCCCGGCTCAAGGCCGTGGCCGCCGCATTCGGTGACGACCCGGCTCACGTCGAGGTGCTGATCGGGCAGATGGTCAACCTGGTGCGCGACGGCGCGCCGGTCCGGATGAGCAAGCGGGCGGGAACGGTGATCACGCTCGACGACCTGGTGGAGGCGATCGGCGTCGACGCGGCGCGCTACAGCCTGATCCGCTCCTCGGTCGACACCCCGATCGACATCGACCTGGCGCTGTGGTCGTCGGCGTCGAACGAAAACCCGGTTTACTACGTGCAATACGCGCACGCGCGGCTGTCGGCGCTGGCACGCAACGCCGCGGAACTGGGCCTGGTCCCCGACACGGGGCACCTCGAGCTGCTCAGCCACGACAAGGAGGGAACGCTGCTGCGCAGCATCGGGGAATTCCCCCGCGTGCTGAAAACCGCTGCGTCCCTGCGGGAGCCGCATCGGGTGTGCCGTTACCTGGAAGACCTGGCCGGCGACTACCACCGGTTCTACGATTCGTGCCGGGTGCTGCCCCAGGGGGACGAGCAGCCCACCGACCTGCACGCCGCGCGCCTGGCGCTGTGCGAGGCCACCCGCCAGGTCATCGCCAACGGGCTGACGATCCTCGGTGTCACCGGTCCGGAGCGAATGTGAACGTGCACCCCGCCGGCCCCCGGCACGCCGAAGACGCCCGGCACCCCGATAGCACGCCGCGGCCGCAATCGCCCGACGAGCTGCTGCGGCTTGCGCCGAATGTCTGGCCGCGCAACATCCTTCGCGACGACACCGGGGTGGCCAACCTCGCCGGAATACCGGTCACCCAGCTCACCCAGGAGTACGGGACCCCGCTGTTCGTCGTCGACGAGGACGACTTCCGTTCCCGGTGCCGCGAACTGGCGACGGCCTTCGGCGGCGGGCAGAACGTGTGCTACGCGGCCAAGGCCTTCCTGTGCAGCGAGATCGCCCGGTGGGTCGATGAGGAGGGCCTGTCGCTGGACGTGTCCACCGGCGGCGAGCTCGCCGTCGCGCTGCACGCCGACTTTCCGCCGGAGCGAATCACGTTCCACGGCAACAACAAATCCGTCGCGGAGCTGACCGCGGCGGTCAAAGCCGGTGTCGGGCATATCGTCTTGGACTCGATGACCGAAATCGAGCGCCTCGACACGATCGCGGGGGAGGCCGGCGTCGTCCAGGACGTCTACGTCCGCCTCACCGTCGGGGTCGAAGCGCACACGCACGAGTTCATCTCGACCGCACACGAGGACCAGAAGTTCGGGCTGTCGGTGGCCAGCGGCGCGGCGATGGCCGCGGTGCGCCGGGTGTTCGCCACCGACCACCTGCGGTTGGTGGGGCTGCACAGCCACATCGGCTCGCAGATCTTCGACGTCGACGGCTTCGAGGTAGCCGCACACCGCGTGATCGGGCTGCTGCACCAAATCGTCGACGAATTCGGCATCGACAAGACGGGCCAGGTCTCCACCGTGGATCTCGGTGGCGGGCTGGGCATCTCGTACCTGGGCACGGACGACCCGCCGCCGGTGGCCGAGCTGGCGGCCAAGCTGACGGCGATCGTCGCCAACGAGTCGGCGGCCGTGGGCCTGCCCACTCCGAGGCTGGTGGTCGAGCCGGGGCGTGCCATCGCCGGGCCGGGCACCATCACGCTGTACGAGGTGGGCACCGTCAAGGACGTCGACGTGAGCAGCACGGCCCAGCGCCGGTATGTCAGCGTCGACGGCGGCATGAGCGACAACATCCGCACCGCGCTCTACGACGCCCAATACGACGCCCGGCTGCTGTCGCGGGCCAGCGATGCGCCGGCGACCCTGGCCCGGATCGTCGGAAAGCACTGCGAGAGCGGGGACATCGTGGTGCGCGACGCGTGGGTGCCCGACGACCTGCGCCCCGGTGACCTGCTCGGGGTCGCCGCGACCGGCGCGTACTGCTATTCACTGTCCAGCCGCTACAACATGGTCTGTCGGCCGGCCGTGGTGGCGGTGCGTGCGGGGCGCTCGCGCCTGATTCTGCGCCGCGAGACGGTGGACGACCTACTGAGTCTGGAAGTGAGGTGAACTGTGCCCCGTGACGAAAAGCCTGTCGGCGTAGCGGTACTCGGGTTCGGCAACGTCGGCAGCGAAGTTGTCCGAATCATCGAGGACAGCGCCGAGGACCTCGCGGCGCGTATCGGTGCTCCCTTGGTGTTGCGCGGCATCGGAGTGCGGCGGGTGGCCGCCGACCGAGGAGTTCCGATCGAGTTGCTCACCGACAACATCGAGGAACTCGTCTCCCGCGAGGACGTCGACATCGTCCTGGAGTTGATGGGTCCGGTGGAGCCGGCCCGCAAGGCGATCCTGCGCGCGCTCGAGCACGGCAAGTCCGTCGTCACGGCGAACAAGGCGCTGTTGGCCACCTCCACCGGGGAATTGGCGCAGGCCGCCGAAAACGCCCACGTCGACCTGTATTTCGAGGCGGCGGTCGCGGGCGCCATCCCGGTCATCCGCCCGCTCACGCAGTCGCTGGCGGGAGACACCGTGCTGCGGGTCGCCGGCATCGTCAACGGCACCACCAACTACATCCTCTCCGCGATGGACAGCACCGGCGCCGACTACGCCACCGCCCTGGCAGAGGCGAGCGCGCTGGGGTACGCCGAGGCCGATCCCACGGCCGACGTCGAGGGCTACGACGCCGCGGCCAAGGCCGCGATCCTGGCATCGATCGCCTTCCACACCCGGGTGACCGCCGACGACGTCTATCGCGAGGGCATCACCAAGATCACGCCGGCCGACTTCGCCTCCGCCCGCTCCCTGGGTTGCACCATCAAACTGCTGTCCATCTGCGAGCGCATCACCAGTGACGACGGACAGGAGCGGGTCTCGGCCCGCGTCTACCCGGCGCTGGTGCCGCTGTCGCACCCGTTGGCCACGGTCAACGGGGCATTCAACGCCGTCGTGGTGGAGGCCAAGGCCGCCGGCCGGCTCATGTTCTACGGTCAGGGCGCGGGCGGCGCGCCCACCGCGTCGGCGGTCACCGGTGACTTGGTCATGGCCGCCCGCAACCGGGTGTTGGGCAGCCGCGGGCCGAAAGAATCGAAGTACGCCCAGCTTCCCATCGCCCCAATGGGTTTCATCTCCACCCGCTACTACGTCAGCATGAACGTCGCCGACAAGCCCGGCGTGTTGTCCACGGTGGCGGCCGAATTCGCCAAGCGCGAGGTGAGCATCGCCGAGGTCCGCCAGGAGGGCGTGGTCGACGAAGGCGGGCGGCGGGTGGGGGCCCGCGTCGTGGTGGTCACCCACAGCGCCACCGACGCCGCACTCTCCGAAACCGTCGACGCGCTGGCCGATCTCGATGTCGTGCAGGGCGTCACCAGCGTGCTGCGGCTGGAAGAGACCGGCCGATGAGCGTTCCGCGTACCGCCGTGCACCAACCGTGGCCGGGATTGATCGCGGCCTACCGCGACCGGCTGCCGGTGGGCGACGACTGGACCCCGGTCACCCTCCTCGAGGGCGGCACCCCGCTGATCGCGGCGACGCGTCTTTCGGAGAAGACCGGCTGCACGGTGCACCTCAAGGTCGAGGGCCTCAACCCGACCGGCTCGTTCAAGGACCGCGGCATGACCATGGCGGTCACCGACGCGCTGGCGCGGGGTCAGCAGGCCGTGCTGTGCGCGTCGACCGGCAATACCTCGGCGTCGGCGGCCGCGTACGCGGCCCGCGCCGGCATCACCTGCGCGGTGCTCATCCCGCAGGGCAAGATCGCGATGGGCAAGCTGGCGCAGGCGGTCATGCACGGCGCCAAGATCATTCAGATCGACGGCAACTTCGACGACTGTCTGGAACTGGCCCGCAAGATGGCCGCCGACTTCCCGACGATCGCGTTGGTCAACTCGGTCAACCCGGTGCGCATCGAGGGCCAGAAGACGGCGGCGTTCGAGATCGTCGACGCGCTGGGTGCCGCGCCGGACGTGCACGCCCTCCCGGTGGGTAACGCGGGCAACATCACCGCGTACTGGAAGGGCTACACCGAATATCACCACGACGGCGTCATCGACAAGCTGCCCCGCATGCTCGGCACCCAGGCCGCCGGCGCGGCGCCACTGGTGCACGGCGCCCCCGTCCGCCACCCCGAGACGATCGCGACCGCCATCCGCATCGGTGCCCCCGCATCGTGGGCCGCCGCGGTGAACGCGCAGCAGCAGTCCAACGGCCGCTTCCTGGCCGCCACCGACGAGGAGATCCTCGCCGCCTACCACCTGGTGGCCGAGAGCGAAGGCGTCTTCGTCGAGCCCGCATCCGCGGCCAGCATCGCGGGTCTGCTCAAGGCGGTTGACGACGGTTGGGTGGCGCGCGGCTCGACGGTGGTGTGCACGGTCACCGGCAACGGCCTCAAGGATCCCGACACCGCGCTGAGGGATATGCCGACCGTGTCCCCGCTGCCGGTCGACCCGGTGCTGGTCGTCGAAAAGCTGGGGCTGGCCTGAGAAATGACGTCCCAGATGCTGCCCGCCGGGCTGGTGGCGAGCGCCGTGGTGTCGGCCTCCAGCGCCAACCTCGGCCCCGGTTTCGACAGCCTCGGCCTGGCATTGAGTCTCAGCGACGAAATCGTCGTGGAGACAACGGATTCAGGCCTGGTGGTGCTGGTCGAGGGGGAGAGTGCCGAGCAGGTGCCGCGCGGTCCCGAACACCTGGTGGTCCGCGCCGTCGAATGCGGGCTGCGCGCCGCGGGCGTGCGCGCCGCGGGGCTGGTGGTCCGCTGCCGCAACGCCATCCCGCACTCCCGCGGCCTCGGCTCGTCCGCAGCCGCCGTGGTAGGCGGCCTGGCGGCAGCGAACGGCCTTGTGACGCAGGCGGATTCGAAGCCGTTGAGCGACGCGCAGCTGATCCAGCTGTCCTCGGAGTTCGAGGGTCATCCCGACAACGCCGCCGCGGCGGTGCTCGGCGGTGCGGTGGTCTCCTGGATCGATCGCTCCGGTGAGCGGCCGCGCTACTCGGCGGTGTCGGTGCGACTCCACCCCGACATCCGTCTGTATTGCGCGATACCCCAAGAACGCTCCCTGACCGCCGAGACCCGGGTGCTGCTGCCGGCTCAGGTGAGTCATGACGATGCCCGGTTCAACGTCAGCCGCGCGGCCCTGCTGGTGGTAGCGCTCACCGAACGCCCGGACCTGCTCATGCCGGCCACCGAGGATCTGCTGCACCAACCGCAGCGCGCGCCGGCGATGCCGGCCTCCGCGGAATATTTGCGGCTGCTGCGGCGTAATAACGTGGCAGCGACGCTTTCGGGGGCGGGCCCGGCACTGATTGCCCTGAGCACGGAGCCGGAGTTGCCCGCGGAAGTGGTGGAGCACGGGGCCGCGAACGGATTTGCCCTCACTGAGATGACCGCCGGCGAACGAGTTCGCTGGAGCCCGGGAGTCACAGTCCCCGGTTGATCCACAGCGTGGCCGGAGGGTTTGCTTGCTTCCGACAAAGATGCGGGCTATCCTCGGACCCGTCCAGCAATTGCAGCATCTGCATCTGCATCAATACTGCGTTGCCGCTAGGACAACACCAATTCTTCTCGTGAACGAGGTTCGCCGCTTACTCCGCCGACTGAGGCGATCACCGTTGCAGAGTCGATGATTGGGTGCACTCGGCAAATTTGGCTGAATGCAACGAACCCCCCGAATGACCTGATCAACGGGGGAAGAAAGGAAATCCGTGACCGATACGGACCTGTTCACGGCTGACGCGAGCACCGACAACAATGACGTGCCGAACGCCGTGACCCCGGACACATCCGACGTCAAAACCAATGCCCCGGTTGGCTCTCTGTCGACCATGGTGCTTCCCGAACTGCGCGCGCTGGCTAACCAGGTCGGCGTCAAGGGGACGTCGGGCATGCGCAAGAACGAACTCATCGCCGCCATAAAGGAAATCAGGGGACAGTCCAACGGGACGTCCGCCCCGGCCGCCCCCGAGGACGGCGGCAAATCCGACGCCGCCGGCGCCGATGCGCCGACCGCTCAGGACCAACAGAACGGTTCCTCGACCGAGGCGCCCCGCCGTGAGCGGCGCAGCGCCTCGCGCGAGCCGGGATCGGCCCGCACCGCCGACGACACCGATGGCGAGCGCTCACGCACCCGCGAGGGCGCGGCCACCGGCGACGATGACGCACGTCAGGGCGGCAAGCGGGAGACCCAAAACGACGAGCGCGGACAAGACGCCGGTGACCAAAGCGGTGACCAGCAAGGCTCGGGCGGCCAGCAATCTCGTGGCGGCTCCAACCAGCAGGACGATGACGGCGAGGGCCGTCAGGGCAGGCGTGGTCGCCGCTTCCGCGACCGCGACCGGAGGCGGCGCGGTGAGCGGTCCGGCGAGGGCGGCGACACCGAACTGCGCGAAGACGACGTCGTGCAACCGGTCGCCGGAATCCTTGACGTCCTCGACAATTACGCGTTCGTCCGCACCTCCGGTTACCTGGCCGGTCCGCACGACGTCTACGTGTCCATGAACATGGTGCGCAAGAACGGCCTGCGCCGCGGCGACGCGGTGACCGGCGCGGTTCGCGTGCCCAAGGACGGCGAACAGCCCAACCAGCGCCAGAAGTTCAACCCGCTGGTCCGCCTGGACAGCGTCAACGGTGGCCCGGTCGAGGACGCGAAAAAGCGGCCCGATTTCAGCAAGCTGACGCCGCTCTACCCCAACCAGCGGCTTCGCCTGGAAACCACCCCCGACCGGCTGACCACCCGGGTCATCGACCTGATCATGCCGATCGGTAAGGGCCAGCGCGCCCTGATCGTGTCGCCGCCGAAGGCCGGTAAGACGACGATCCTGCAGGACATCGCCAACGCGATCACCAAGAACAACCCGGAATGCCACCTCATGGTCGTGCTCGTCGACGAGCGCCCGGAGGAGGTCACCGACATGACGCGCTCCGTCAAGGGCGAGGTCATCGCCTCGACCTTCGACCGGCCGCCCACGGACCACACGGCAGTCGCCGAGCTGGCCATCGAACGTGCCAAGCGCCTCGTCGAGCAGGGTAAGGACGTCGTGGTGCTGCTCGACTCGATCACCCGTCTGGGCCGCGCCTACAACAACGCGTCGCCCGCATCGGGCCGGATCCTGTCCGGTGGTGT
The DNA here is from genome assembly GCF_001668695.1 of Mycobacterium sp. E2497. Taxonomy (NCBI): domain Bacteria; kingdom Bacillati; phylum Actinomycetota; class Actinomycetes; order Mycobacteriales; family Mycobacteriaceae; genus Mycobacterium; species Mycobacterium sp. E2497. The sequence goes on along the minus strand of NZ_LZKD01000231.1, from coordinate 30,211 downwards.
CGACTCCACCGCCCTGTACCCGCCGAAGCGATTCCTGGGTGCCGCGCGAAACATCGAGGAAGGCGGGTCGCTGACCATCATCGCCACGGCGATGGTCGAGACCGGATCCACCGGTGACACGGTCATCTTCGAGGAGTTCAAGGGCACCGGTAATGCCGAGCTCAAGCTGGACCGCAAGATCTCCGAGCGGCGGGTCTTCCCGGCGGTCGACGTCAACCCCTCCGGCACCCGCAAGGACGAGCTGCTGCTGTCGCCCGACGAGTTCGGCATCGTGCACAAGCTGCGCCGCGTGCTGTCAGGTCTGGATTCCCACCAGGCCATCGACCTGCTGATGTCGCAATTGCGCAAGACGAAGACGAACTACGAGTTCCTGGTGCAGGTCTCCAAGACCACACCCGGATCCATGGACAACGACTGACCGATCACCCCTAGGCCGGGCTGGTCTGGCCACGACACATCAACCACGTACACGACCCGCCGGCGGGTTTCGCCGTGGTTTATGTCTCGCGGCGATCGGCAACCGGCAACCCGCCGATCACGCCGCTGCCCGGCCCCGGTTCCCGGGAATGCCACGGCCCAACTCGGTGTTTTGGGGAGACAGCGGTTGACCTGGCATAATCGACGCTCGACTATCCCCGAACCGGCTCACGTTCGCCAGGCACGGGGGTCGCGGGCAAACGACCGAAAAGGACAGCATGAAAGCCGACATTCACCCCGCCTACGCGGAGACCACCGTGCACTGCGGGTGCGGGAACACTTTTCAGACCCGCAGCACCAAGGCCGGCGGCAACATCGTCGTCGAGGTGTGCTCGCAGTGCCACCCGTTCTACACCGGCAAGCAGAAGATTCTGGACAGCGGCGGCCGGGTGGCCCGCTTCGAGAAGCGTTACGGCAAGCGCAAAGGCGCCGCGGCGGAGAACACCGACAAATAGCTGCGTTGCCGACGCCCGAACTGTGCGAGCGAGCACAGGCCGGGCGTCGGTTTGCGTTTGCGGCAGTAAGAAAGCGGGAGCGGATCGGGCAGGAGGTGACACGTGACGCAGCCGGTGCAGACGATTGATGTGCTGCTGGCCGAGCACGCCGAGCTCGAGCGACGGCTGGCGGATCCCGACCTGCACAGCAACCCCGTCGAGGCGCGCAAAGCCGGCCGCCGTTTCGCCCGGTTGGCCCCCATCGTCGCCACCTACCGCAAGCTGGAGTCGGCGCGCGGCGACCTGGAGGCCGCGCGTGAGCTGGCCGACGACGACGACTCGTTCGCCGCGGAGGTCACCGAGCTTGAATCACGGGTCGCCGAACTGGACACCCAACTGACCGACATGCTGGCCCCCCGCGACCCGCACGATCCCGACGACATCGTGCTCGAAGTCAAATCGGGTGAGGGCGGCGAGGAATCGGCGTTGTTCGCGGCGGATCTGGCCAGGATGTACATCCGCTATGCCGAGCGGCACGGCTGGACGGTGACGGTGCTGGATGAGACGACATCGGACCTCGGTGGCTACAAGGATGCGACGCTGTCCATCGCCAGCAAGGGCGACTCGCCCGACGGCGTGTGGTCCCGGATGAAGTTCGAGGGCGGGGTGCATCGGGTGCAGCGCGTCCCGGTGACGGAATCCCAAGGACGCGTTCACACTTCGGCCGCGGGGGTCCTGGTCTATCCCGAACCCGAGGAAGTGGGCGAGGTGCAGATCGATGAGTCGGATCTGCGCATCGACGTGTACCGCTCGTCCGGCAAGGGCGGGCAGGGGGTGAACACCACCGACTCCGCGGTGCGGATCACACATCTACCCACCGGCATCGTGGTCACCTGCCAGAACGAACGCTCGCAGCTGCAGAACAAGGCGCGTGCGTTGCAGGTGCTCGCCGCCCGGCTGCAAGCGCTGGCCGAGGAACAGGCGCTGGCCGACGCGTCGGCCGACCGGGCCAGCCAGATCCGGACCGTGGACCGCAGCGAACGGATTCGCACCTACAACTTCCCGGAGAACCGGATCACCGACCACCGGATCGGTTTCAAGGCACACAATCTCGATCAGGTACTCGACGGCGACCTCGACGCGATGTTCGATGCGTTGAGCGCCGCCGACAAACAATCCCGGCTGCAGCAGGCATGAGTGCGGTGCGGCGCGCGATCGACTCCGCTGCGGCGACGCTGGCCGAGGCGGGGATCGACTCCGCTCGTTGGGACGCCGAGGAGCTGGCCGCACACCTGACCGGGACCGAACGCGGCCGGCTGGCCTTGCTCGAGTCGGCCGGCGACGATTTCCTCGATCGCTACCGCGACGTCGTGGCCGCGCGTTCCCGACGGGTGCCGTTGCAGCACCTCACCGGCACGGCCGCGTTCGGACCGCTGACGCTGCACGTCGGCCCGGGCGTCTTCCTACCGCGCCCGGAAACCGAAGCGCTCCTCGCGTGGGCCACCCAACAGCCCCTCCCGGCACGGCCCGTCATCGTCGACCTGTGCACTGGTTCGGGTGCATTGGCGGTGGCGCTCGCCCACGAGCGCCCCGATGCCCGGGTCATCGGCATCGACGACTCCGACGTGGCCCTCCAATACGCGCGGCGCAACGCCGCCGGCACCGCCGTCGAATTCATCCGCGCCGACGCCACCGAGCCCGCGCTGCTGCCGGACCTGGACGGCGAGGTCGACGCGGTGGTGGCCAATCCGCCCTATGTCCCCGATGCTGCAGACGTGGAACCCGAAGTCGCTCAACACGATCCGCATCACGCGGTGTTCGGCGGACCGGACGGGATGGCGGTGATCGCCCCCATCGTCGCCCTGGCCGGCCGCTGGCTTCGCCCGGGCGGCATCTTCGCCGTCGAGCATGACGACACCACCTCGTCGCAAACGGTGGAATTGATCTGCAGGACAGGGCTTTTCGATGAAGTCGAGGCCCGGCGCGACCTCGCCGGCCGGCCGCGGTTCGTCACCGCCCGCAGAAAGCGGGGTCGGGTGTGACCGAAGTGTTCGACTGCGCCGACCCCAGCCAGCGTTCGCGCGGGATCGCCTCGGCGGCGGGGGCGCTCAAGGGCGGCCGATTGGTCGTCATGCCGACGGACACCGTCTACGGCATCGGCGCCGATGCGTTCAACAGCGCCGCGGTCGCCGCCCTGCTATCGGCGAAGGGGCGGGGCCGCGACATGCCGGTCGGCGTGCTGGTCGGCTCCTGGCACACCATCGAGGGCCTGGTCTACACCATGCCGGGCGGGGCCCGAGACCTGATCCGCGCGTTCTGGCCGGGCGCGCTGAGCCTGGTGGTGGCGCAGGCACCGTCGCTGCAATGGGACCTCGGCGACGCCCGCGGGACCGTGATGCTGCGTATGCCGCTGCACCCGGTGGCGATCGAATTGTTGCGCGAAGTGGGGCCCATGGCCGTTTCCAGCGCGAACGTCTCCGGCCGTCCGCCCGCAGTGGACGCCGACGAGGCCCGCAATCAACTCGGCGATCTCGTCGACGTCTATCTCGACGCGGGGACGGCCGAGCAGCGGGCGGCCTCCACGATCGTCGACCTGACCGGACCCGCCCCGCGGATCCTGCGACCCGGCCCGGTGAGCGCCGAACGAATCGCGGAAGTGCTCGGTGTCGATCCCGAAAGCCTGACTGCTCAAGCCTGACCGGAGCGGTTCCCCCGTTGCCAGGTTGGTGCAGTACGGTCTCGACGTGTCCAGCGACCCGGCCGGCGACCTAGCGAACCTTGCCAGTGGTTTGCTCGCCCTGGGTGACCGCGGCGCCGGAGTCCCCCTGCGCGAGCTGGCACTTGTGGGGTTGACCGCGGCGATCATCACCTACTTCGCAACCGGCCCGGTGCGGGTGCTCGCCACCCGGCTCGGTGCCGTTGCCTATCCGCGGGAGCGCGACGTGCACGTGACGCCCACCCCGCGTATGGGTGGGTTGGCGATGTTTCTCGGCGTCGTCTCGGCCGTCTTCCTGGCGTCGCAGCTCCCGGCGCTCACCCGCGGGTTCGTCTACTCGACCGGTATGCCCGCGGTGCTGGTGGCCGGCGCGGTCATCATGGGCATCGGCCTCATCGACGATCGGTGGGGGCTCGACGCGCTGACGAAGTTCGCCGGTCAGATCACCGCGGCCAGCGTGCTGGTCACCATGGGCGTGGCCTGGAGCGTCCTGTACATCCCGATCGGCGGCGTCGGCACCATCGTGCTGGACCAGGCCTCGTCCATCCTGCTCACGCTGGCGTTGACCGTCTCCATCGTCAACGCGATGAACTTCGTCGACGGGCTCGACGGGCTGGCCGCCGGGCTCGGGTTGATCACCGCGCTGGCGATCTGCATGTTCTCGGTCGGACTGCTGCGCGATCACGGCGGCGATGTCCTCTTCTATCCGCCCGCCGTGATCTCCGTGGTGCTCGCGGGCGCCTGTCTCGGCTTCCTGCCGCACAACTTCCACCGCGCCAAGATCTTCATGGGTGATTCCGGCTCGATGCTGATCGGCCTGATGCTCGCCGCGGCCTCCACCACCGCCGCCGGCCCCGTCTCGCAAAACGCCTACGGCGCGCGCGACGTGTTCGCGCTGCTGTCGCCGTTCCTGCTGGTGGTCGCCGTCATGTTCGTGCCGATGCTCGATTTGCTGCTGGCGATCGTGCGCCGCACCCGCGCCGGCCGCAGCGCGTTCAGTCCCGACAAGATGCACCTGCATCACCGGTTGCTGCAGATCGGGCACTCCCACCGCCGAGTGGTGTTGCTGATCTACCTCTGGGTGGGCATCGTCGCGTTCGGCGCGGCCAGCACCATCTTCTTCAATCCCCGCCACACCGCGGCGGTGATGCTGGGCGCCATCGTGGTCGCCGGCATCGCGACGGCGATTCCCCTCATGCGCCGGCGCGACGAGTACGACGACGAGGACTACGACAGCTAGTAGTAGGGGTGCCTCGCCCTATGGTACGGTGCAGGTAGAGCCCCAAAAAGCCGCACAAATTGCCGGTCCATCGGACACAGATCCGGTCGGGTCGGCTGAGGACTCGCGCCGGGAGATACCCCTTGGGCGATTCCACTGTGACGTGCGATACGCTCGGCGGGCCACCGATCAGTCGGTCGGGGGACTCCCGCTCCACCAACTTGGGATTGAGGTGCTGCAGTGACGACACCAGCGCAGGACGCGCCGTTGGTGTTTCCCTCTGTTGCGTTCCGCCCGGTCCGCCTGTTGGTCCTCAGCATTGCCGTCACCGCGGTGGCGGTCATCGTCGCCAGCATGACCGGTCACCCGATGGTCGGGGTGTTCTTCGGCGTCGGGTTGCTCCTCGGTTTGCTCAACGCCCTCTTGGTGCGTCGTTCGGTCGCGTCGATCACCGCGAAGGAGCATCCGCTGAAAAGCACGATGGCGCTGAACTCCGCCACCCGGCTGGCCATCATCACCGTCATCGGGCTGATCATCGCCTACGTCTTCCGGCCCGCCGGCCTGGGCGTCGTGTTCGGATTGGCGCTTTTCCAGGTCTTGTTGGTGGCGTCGACGGCGCTTCCCGTGTGGAAGAAGCTGCGCGCCGGCGACTGGGCCGAGGCGCATCCCGCGGACGGAGGCGGCGTGATCGCGGGATCGGACGGAACCGAAGGAAAGAACAGCAACGATGACTGAGACGACGTTCCTGGCCGAATCCGCCATCGAGGTCGGCGAGCACACCCACGCCACGTGGCTGGGCATGACCGTCAACACGGACACGATCCTGTCCACCGCGATCGCGGCGGTGATCGTGCTCGCGCTGGCCTTCTTCCTGCGCGCGAAGATCACCTCCACCGGCGTCCCCAGCGGCGTGCAGCTGTTCTGGGAGGCCATCACCGTCCAGATGCGCGACCAGATCGAAAGCGCGATCGGAATGCGGATCGCGCCGTTCGTGTTGCCGCTGGCCGTCACGATCTTCGTGTTCATCCTGATCTCCAACTGGCTGTCCGTGCTGCCGCTGCAGTACACCGACAAGTCCGGGCACACCACCGAGCTGCTGAAGTCGGCCGCAGCCGACATCAATTACGTCCTGGCGCTGGCCCTGTTCGTCTTCGTCTGCTATCACGTGGCCGGCATCTGGCGCCGCGGCATCGTCGGACACCCGCTCGCGGTGCTCAAAGGTCACGTTGCGTTCCTGGCGCCGATCAACCTCGTCGAAGAACTGGCCAAGCCGATCTCGTTGTCGCTCCGACTTTTCGGCAACATCTTCGCCGGCGGCATCCTGGTCGCGTTGATCGCGCTCTTCCCGCCCTACATCATGTGGGCACCCAACGCCATCTGGAAGGCCTTCGACCTGTTCGTCGGGGCGATCCAGGCGTTCATCTTCTCGATCTTGACCATCCTCTACTTCAGCCAAGCCATGGAGATCGAGGAACACCATGACTGAGACCATCACGAATTGCTTTGTCCCACGCACCATTACAGAGGCCTGGTAGACCGCTACCAGCTATCAAGGAGGATAAGAATGGCTCTGGACCCCCAAGTCGCTGCCGCTGCGCTCATCGGCGGTGGACTCATCATGGGCGGCGGCGCGATCGGCGCCGGTATCGGTGACGGTATCGCCGGTAACGCGCTGGTCTCCGGCATCGCCCGGCAACCCGAGGCACAAGGCCGGCTGTTCACGCCGTTCTTCATCACCGTCGGTCTGGTCGAGGCGGCCTACTTCATCAACCTGGCGTTCATGGCGCTGTTCGTCTTCGCCACACCCGTCGGCACCTAATTCGCTGTGATGGGTGACGCGAGCCTGAGCGTTCTGGCGTCCAGCCAGGTGCTGGCCGAGGGAGGCAACAACTTCCTCGTTCCGAACGGCACTTTCTTCTTCGTGCTGGCGATCTTCTTGATCGTGCTGGCCGTCATCGGCACGTTCGTCGTGCCGCCCGTCATGCGGGTGTTGCGCGAGCGTGACGCCATGGTCGCCAAGACGGTCGCCGACAACAAGAAGGCCGGCGAGCAGTTCGACGCCGCCAAGGCCGACTACGAAGAAGCCCTGACGGAAGCGCGGGTTCAGGCGTCGTCGTTGCGCGACAATGCCCGCGCAGAGGGCCGTAAGCTGGTCGAAGACGCGCGCGCCCGTGCGGAGCAGCAGGTGCTGTCGACGTTGCAAATGGCCTCCGAGCAATTGAAGCGGGAGAGAGACGCCGTGGAGCTGGATCTGCGCGCCAACGTGGCGGCCATGTCGGCGACGCTGGCCAGCCGGATCCTCGGTGTAGAGGTGGCTCCGGCCACCGCGGCCACCGGTAAGTCTGGGCGGTAAGCGCGTATGTCGACTTTCATCGGGCAGTTGATCGGTTTTGCGGCAATCGTTTTCCTGGTCGTGCGGTACGTCGTGCCCCCGGTGCGCCGTCTGATGGCTGCTCGTCAAGACGCCGTCCGCCAGCAGTTGAAAGACTCTGCGGCGGCGGCCGATCGGCTGAGTGAGTCGACCACGGCCCACAGCAAGGCCGTGGAATCCGCCAAGGTCGAAGCCGAACGGCTCGTCGAGGAGGCCCAAACGGACGCTGGCCGCATCGCCGAGCAGTTCCGGGCCCAATCCGCGGTCGAGTCCGAGCGCATCACCGCACAGGGCGGCCGCCAGGTCGACCTGCTGCGTACGCAACTGAGCCGCCAGCTTCGCCTGGAGCTCGGCCACGAAGCGGTGCGTCAGGCCGGCGAATTGGTGCGCAACTACGTCGCCGAGCCGGCGCAGCAATCGGCCACCGTCGATCGGTTCCTGGACGACCTCGAAGCGATGGCCCCTGCGCCCGCGGAGGTCCAATATCCGCTGCTGGCGAAGATGCGCTCCGCCAGTCGCGCAGCGGTGGCGGGGCTGTCGGAGCGGTTCAGTGACATCGCCAAAGGCCTTGACAACAAAGCCCTTTCCGATCTGTCAGCCGAGCTTGTCTCGGTAGCCGAAATGCTCGACCGGGAGATCGTCGTCACCCGGTATCTGACTGTGCCCGCCGAGGACGCGGCGCCCCGGGTCCGGTTGATCGAGCGGTTGGTCTCCGGCAAGGTCGCTGACGCCACTCTCGACGTGTTGCGGCTGGCCGTCTCGGAGCGTTGGTCGGCCAACTCCGACCTGGCCGCCGCCATCGAGCACATCTCGCGGCAGGCGCTGCTGGAAGTCGCCGAGCGTGAGAACAAGGTCGACGAAGTCGAAGAGCAGTTGTTCCGGTTCTCGCGCATCCTGGACTCGCAGCCGCGGCTCGCCATCCTGCTGGGCGACTACGGCGTCCCGGTGGAAGGACGAATCGGCCTGCTGCGCAAGGTGCTTGACAGCGCGAGCGACAGAGTCAACCCGATCGTGCAGGCGCTGCTGACCCAGACCGTCCAACTGCTCAGAGGCGAGTCGGCCGAGGAGGCCGTCCAGTTCCTGGCGGAAGTCGCCGTGGCACGTCGCGGCGAGATCGTCGCACAGGTCGGTGCGGCGGCCGAGCTCAGCGATGCCCAGCGGTCCCGCCTCACCGACGTCCTCGGCCGCATCTACGGCCACCCGGTGACGGTGCAGCTGCAGATCTCCGACGAACTGCTGGGCGGGCTGCTCATCTCCGTGGCCGACGAAGTGATTGACGGGACACTCGCTTCGCGCCTTGCCGCAGCCCAGGCGCAACTGCCCGACTGACACCAACCATTCACAAGCACACGCGAACCAAGATCAAGTAGGAAGACGAAAAGCCATGGCCGAGTTGACAATCTCCGCTGATGACATCCAAAGCGCCATCGAGGAGTATGTAGGCTCTTTCACCTCCGACACCTCACGCGAAGAGGTCGGTACCGTCGTCGAGGCCGGGGACGGCATCGCGCACGTCGAAGGCCTGCCCTCCGTCATGACGCAGGAGCTGCTCGAGTTCCCCGGCGGGGTTCTCGGCGTCGCCCTGAACCTCGACGAACACAGCGTCGGCGCGGTGATCCTGGGTGACTTCGAGAAAATCGAAGAGGGCCAACAGGTCAAGCGCACCGGGGAAGTCCTGTCCGTCCCGGTCGGCGACGCCTTCCTGGGGCGTGTGGTCAATCCGCTCGGCCAGCCCATCGACGGTCGGGGGGACATCGACACCGACATCCGCCGCGCGCTGGAGATCCAGGCGCCTTCGGTGGTGCAGCGGCAGAGTGTGAGCGAGCCGCTGCAGACCGGCATCAAGGCCATCGACGCGATGACCCCGATCGGTCGAGGCCAGCGGCAGCTGATCATCGGCGACCGCAAGACCGGCAAGACCGCCGTGTGCGTTGACACCATCCTCAACCAGCGGGAGAACTGGGAGAGCGGCGACGAGAAAAAGCAGGTCCGCTGCGTGTATGTGGCCATCGGTCAGAAGGGCACCACGATCGCGTCGGTCCGGCGAGCGCTCGAAGAGGGCGGCGCTATGGACTACACCACCATCGTCGCGGCCCCGGCGTCCGACTCGGCAGGCTTCAAATGGCTTGCGCCATACACCGGTTCGGCGATCGCCCAGCACTGGATGTACGACGGCAAGCACGTGCTGATCGTCTTCGACGACCTGAGCAAGCAGGCCGAGGCGTACCGGGCGATCTCGCTGCTGCTGCGTCGGCCGCCGGGCCGCGAGGCCTACCCCGGAGACGTGTTCTACCTGCACTCGCGGCTGTTGGAGCGCTGCGCGAAGCTCTCCGACGAACTCGGGGGTGGGTCGCTGACCGGCCTGCCGATCATCGAGACCAAGGCCAACGACATCTCGGCCTACATCCCGACCAACGTCATCTCGATCACCGACGGGCAGTGCTTCCTGGAGTCCGACCTGTTCAACCAGGGCGTGCGGCCCGCCATCAACGTCGGTGTGTCGGTGTCCCGCGTGGGTGGTGCGGCACAGATCAAGGCCATGAAGGAGGTGGCAGGCTCGCTGCGTCTGGACCTGTCCCAGTACCGCGAACTGGAATCGTTTGCGGCCTTCGCTTCCGACCTGGACGCCACCTCCAAGGCGCAGCTGGAGCGCGGTGAGCGGCTCGTCGAACTGCTCAAGCAACCGCAGTATCAGCCCATGCCGGTTGAGGAGCAGGTTGTTTCGATCTTCCTGGGTACCGGAGGTCACCTGGACTCCGTGCCCGTCGAGGACGTCAGGCGTTTCGAAACCGAGCTGCTCGACCACATGCGGGCGTCCGAGGAGAAGTTCCTGGCCGGTGTCCGCGACAGCGGAAAGCTTCCCGAAGAGGCCGAAAAGCAGCTGACCGACATCATCAACAACTTCAAGAAGGGCTTCGCAGCCACGGGCGGCGGATCGGTCGTGCCCGACGAGCACGTCGAGCCGCTGGACGAAGAAGACCTCGGGAAGGAATCGGTGAAGGTGAAAAAGCCTGCGCCGGAGAAGAAGGCAAAGAAAGAGAACAAGTAGCAACCAATGGCTGCCACACTTCGCGAATTACGCGGCCGGATCCGCTCGGCGGGGTCGATCAAGAAGATCACCAAGGCCCAGGAGATGATCGCGACATCGCGCATCGGAAAGGCGCAGGCCCGGCTGCAAGCCGCCAGGCCCTACGCATTTCAGATCACCGCGATGCTCACCACGCTGTCGTCCGAAGCCGCACTGGATCACCCCCTGTTGGTCGAGCGGGAAGAACCCAAGCGGGCCGGCGTCTTGGTGGTGTCTTCCGACCGTGGTCTCTGCGGCGCCTACAACTCCAGCATATTCCGTCGATCTGAGGAGCTGTTCTCACTGCTGCGCGAGGAAGGCAAGACGCCGGTCGTGTACACGGTCGGCCGGAAGGCGCTGAACTACTTCAAGTTCCGCAACTGGGACATCACCGACTCGTGGACGGGCTTCTCCGAGCAACCTCAGTACGAGAACGCCGCCGAGATCGCTTCGACCCTGGTCGATGCCTTCATGAAGGGCACGGGCGACGAGTCGCAGGACGACCAGGGCGTCGACGAACTGCACGTCGTCTACTCGGAGTTCAAGTCGATGATGTCGCAGGCGGCGGTAGCTCACCGGATCGCACCCATGGTGGTCGAGTACGTCGAGGAGCCGCCGGAAGTGCGCACCCTGTATTCGTTCGAGCCAGACGCGACAACGCTTTTCGAGTCGCTGCTGCCGCGTTACGTGACGACCCGCGTCTACGCCGCGCTGCTCGAATCGGCGGCGTCGGAGCTCGCTTCGCGCCAACGAGCGATGAAGTCGGCAACCGACAACGCGGACGACCTGATCAAAGAGCTCACGCTGATGGCCAACCGCGAGCGTCAGGCCCAGATCACCCAAGAGATCAGCGAAATCGTCGGCGGCGCAAATGCGCTCGCCGACGCTAAGTAGCACACGAGGAAGAGAAAATAAATGGCTGCTACTACTGCAACGACAGAAAAGGCCGAGAAGGCCACGAACTCCGAGACCAGCGGCCGCGTGGTGCGAATCACCGGTCCCGTGGTCGACGTCGAGTTCCCGCGCGGTTCTGTGCCTGAACTGTTCAACGCGCTCAACGCCGAGATCACGTTCGAGGAGCTCAAGAAGACCCTCACCCTGGAGGTCGCACAGCACCTTGGCGACAACCTGGTGCGCACCATTTCGCTGCAGCCCACCGACGGGCTGGTCCGCGGCGTCGAGGTGACGGACAGCGGCAAGCCGATCTCCGTGCCGGTCGGCCAGGAGGTCAAGGGTCACGTCTTCAACGCGCTGGGTGACTGCCTGGACGAGCCGGGCTACGGTGAGGACTTCGAGCACTGGTCGATCCACCGCAAGCCGCCGCCGTTCGAAGAGCTCGAGCCCCGCACCGAGATGCTCGAGACTGGTCTGAAGGTCGTCGACCTGCTCACGCCATACGTGCGTGGCGGCAAGATCGCGCTGTTCGGCGGTGCCGGCGTGGGCAAGACGGTGCTCATCCAGGAGATGATCAACCGTATCGCCCGAAACTTCGGTGGTACTTCGGTTTTCGCCGGCGTGGGCGAGCGCACCCGTGAGGGCAACGACCTCTGGGTCGAGCTCAAGGAAGCCGACGTGCTCAAGGACACCGCGCTGGTGTTCGGTCAGATGGACGAGCCGCCCGGCACCCGTATGCGCGTGGCCCTGTCCGCCCTGACGATGGCCGAGTGGTTCCGCGACGAGGCAGGCCAGGACGTGCTGCTGTTCATCGACAACATCTTCCGGTTCACCCAGGCCGGGTCGGAGGTATCGACGCTGCTCGGCCGTATGCCTTCCGCGGTGGGATACCAGCCCACGCTGGCCGACGAGATGGGTGAGCTGCAGGAGCGCATCACCTCGACGCGAGGCCGCTCGATCACCTCGATGCAGGCGGTTTACGTGCCCGCCGACGACTACACCGACCCTGCGCCGGCGACCACGTTCGCGCACCTGGACGCCACCACCGAGCTGTCGCGCTCGGTGTTCTCCAAAGGCATCTTCCCCGCGGTGGACCCGCTGGCATCGAGCTCGACGATCCTCGACCCCAGCGTGGTCGGTGACGAGCATTACCGGGTGGCGCAGGAAGTCATCCGAATCCTGCAGCGCTACAAGGACCTTCAAGACATCATCGCGATCCTCGGTATCGACGAGCTGTCCGAGGAGGACAAGCAGCTGGTCCAGCGCGCCCGGCGCATCGAGCGGTTCCTGTCGCAGAACATGATGGCGGCCGAGCAGTTCACCGGGCAGCCGGGTTCGACGGTGCCGGTGAAGGAGACCATCGAGGCGTTCGACCGCCTGACCAAGGGCGACTTCGACCACATCCCGGAACAGGCGTTCTTCTTGATCGGCGGCCTGGACGACTTGGCCAAGAAAGCCGAAAGCTTCGGCGCCAAGTTGGATTCCTAAAGGCGTAACCGAAAGGCTCTGAAAGGCTCTGTGGCATGGCCGAATTGAACGTTGAGATAGTTGCCGTAGACCGCAAGATCTGGTCGGGTGAGGCAACGTTTTTGTTCACCCGCACCACCGTCGGCGAAATCGGCATCATGCCCCGGCACATCCCGATCGTCGCCCAGCTGGTCGACGACGCGATGGTGCGCGTGGAACGCGAGGGTGACGACGATCTGCGCGTCGCCATCGAAGGTGGATTCCTGTCGGTCACCGAGGAGTCGGTGACCGTTCTGGCCGAGTCCGCCGCGTTCGAGTCGGAGATCGACGAAAGCGCCGCGAGGGAGGATTCGGAGTCCGACGACCCGCGCATCGCGGCGCGGGGGCGCGGCAGATTGCGCGCCGTCGGCGCGATCGACTAATCGCCGATGAGCGCGCCCATGATCGGCATGGTCGTGCTCGTCGTCGTCCTGGCGGGCGCGGTCGTCGCGTTGAGCTATCGGTTGTGGAAGCTGCGCCAGGGCGGCACCGCGGGGATCATGCGAGACATTCCCGCGGTCGGGGGTCACGGCTGGCGTCACGGCGTGATCCGTTACCGCGGCGGTGAGGCCGCGTTCTACCGGCTCTCCAGCCTGCGGCTGTGGCCCGATCGCCGACTCAGCCGCAGGGGAGTCGAGATCGTCTCCCGCCGCGCACCCCGCGGCGACGAGTTCGACATCATGACCGACGAGATCGTTGTGCTGGAGCTGCGCGACACGACGCAGGATCGTCGGACCGGTTATGAGATCGCGCTCGACAAGGGCGCGTTGACCGCGTTCCTGTCCTGGCTGGAATCGCGCCCGTCACCGCGCGCTCGCCGCCGCAGCGTTTAGGCCTTGCCCCGCAGGCTAACTGGGAGGTGGCGCGTCGCCGCCGGGTTGGCCCCCGGGCTTCCACAGCACGTCACCGTCGGGATTGGCCGCGCGCGCCAGGATGAAGAGCAGATCCGACAGGCGGTTCAAGTACTTCGCCGGGAGGACGTTGACCTGCTGCGGCGCGGCCTCGACCGCCGCCCAGGCCGAGCGTTCCGCCCGGCGGACGATGGTGCGGGCGACGTGCAACAGCGCCGACAGCGGCGAACCGCCCGGCAGCACAAAGGAATTCAGCGCAGTCAGGTTCTCGTTATATTTGTCACACCAGCCCTCGAGCCGGTCGATGTAGGGCTGGGTGACCCGCAGGGCTGGATATTCGGGGTTCTCCACCACCGGTGTCGACAGGTCCGCGCCGGCGTCGAACAGGTCGTTCTGGATCTGCCGCAACACACCGGCGATCTCCTGGTCGGGCTGACCAAGGGCGATCGCGACGCCGATCGCCGAGTTGGCCTCGTCGCAGTCCGCGTAGGCGACCAGTCGGGGGTCGTTCTTGGAGACCCGCGAGAAATCACTCAATCCCGTCGTGCCGTCGTCACCGGTTCGCGTATAGATGCGGGTCAGGTGTATCGCCATGACCAAAACGGTACTGCGGCTCGCGATGGTGCCGAGCCTCGGCTGACCCCTCGTCGCTGCACGGCTGGGGGCGCCCCCACCTCGCTCCGCTCCGCGGAGCGCATCGTCGCCAAGCGGGCTGACTGACAACCCGATACCGCTTCACTAGACTGACGCGGGTGGCTGAGCGATTCGTGGTGACCGGCGGCAACCGGTTGTCCGGCGAAGTCGCAGTGGGGGGCGCCAAGAACAGCGTGCTCAAGCTGATGGCGGCAACGCTGCTGGCCGAGGGCACCAGCACCATCACCAACTGCCCCGACATCCTCGATGTGCCGTTGATGGCAGAGGTCTTGCGCGGCCTGGGCGCCACCGTCGAACTCGACGGCGACGTCGCCCGCATCACCTCACCCGACGAGCCGAAATACGACGCCGACTTCGCGGCGGTGCGACAGTTCCGGGCGTCGGTCTGCGTGCTCGGGCCGCTGGTCGGCCGGTGCAAGCGGGCCAGGGTGGCGCTGCCGGGCGGTGACGCGATCGGTTCCCGTCCACTGGACATGCATCAGGCGGGCCTGCGGCAGCTGGGCGCCCAGTGCAACATCGAACACGGTTGCGTCGTCGCCCACGCCGACACCTTGCGCGGCGCGGAGATCCAGCTCGAGTTTCCCTCGGTGGGGGCCACCGAGAACATCCTGATGGCCGCCGTGCTGGCCGAGGGCGTCACCACGATCCACAATGCGGCGCGCGAACCCGACGTCGTGGACCTGTGCACCATGTTGAACCAGATGGGCGCGCAGGTCGAAGGTGCCGGCTCGTCGACCATGACCATCACCGGAGTCCCACGGCTCTACCCGACCGAGCACCGGGTGATCGGGGATCGCATCGTTGCCGCCACCTGGGGCATCGCCGCCGCGATGACCCGTGGAGACATCTCGGTGACCGGCGTCGACCCGGCCCACCTCCAGGTGGTGCTGCACAAGCTGCACGACGCCGGCGCGACCGTCACCCAGACGGACAACAGCTTTCGGATCACCCAGTACGAACGGCCCAAGGCCGTCAACGTGGCGACCCTGCCGTTCCCCGGGTTCCCGACGGATCTGCAGCCGATGGCGATCGCCCTGGCGTCGATCGCCGACGGCACCTCGATGATCACGGAGAACGTTTTCGAGGCCCGTTTCCGCTTTGTCGAAGAGATGATCCGGCTGGGCGCGGACGCCCGCACCGATGGTCACCACGCAGTCGTGCGAGGCCTGCCGCAATTGTCGAGCGCCCCGGTGTGGTGTTCGGACATTCGGGCCGGTGCGGGGCTGGTTTTGGCGGGGCTCGTCGCCGACGGTGACACCGAGGTCCACGACGTCTTCCACATCGATCGGGGCTACCCGTTGTTCGTGGAGAACCTGGCGATTTTGGGAGCGGAGATCGAGCGGGTAGAGTAACCAAAGTCAGTGCCCCACAGGGGCGGTCGCCACACCAGGCGGCCGACACCCCGGGCCCTTGACTCCCTCGCTGGATTGGTACTAGCCTTGCACGGCTGCTCCCGAAACGGTCTCCGGAAGACCAAAACTGGGAGTTGACTTCGCTGCCGGACTTGTATTAAGCTGGCAGGGTTGCCCCAAAACGGGCGAAACAAGTGTTGTTTGAGAACTCAATAGTGTGTTTGGTCTTTTTATTTGTTGTTGTTTTTTGGCCATACCTAGCACTCCCCGTGTGTGGGTATGGCAACTTTTGATGCCAGTTATTTGGTGTCTTTTTGTTAGGTCAGATTTTCTCTGATTTGAATTCACCTCGTCCGCGAGGAGATTTTGTTTGGAGAGTTTGATCCTGGCTCAGGACGAACGCTGGCGGCGTGCTTAACACATGCAAGTCGAACGGAAAGGCCCCTTCGGGGGTACTCGAGTGGCGAACGGGTGAGTAACACGTGGGCAATCTGCCCTGCACTTCGGGATAAGCCTGGGAAACTGGGTCTAATACCGGATAGGACCACTTGGCGCATGCCTTGTGGTGGAAAGCTTTTGCGGTGTGGGATGGGCCCGCGGCCTATCAGCTTGTTGGTGGGGTGATGGCCTACCAAGGCGACGACGGGTAGCCGGCCTGAGAGGGTGTCCGGCCACACTGGGACTGAGATACGGCCCAGACTCCTACGGGAGGCAGCAGTGGGGAATATTGCACAATGGGCGCAAGCCTGATGCAGCGACGCCGCGTGGGGGATGACGGCCTTCGGGTTGTAAACCTCTTTCAGCAGGGACGAAGCGCAAGTGACGGTACCTGCAGAAGAAGCACCGGCCAACTACGTGCCAGCAGCCGCGGTAATACGTAGGGTGCGAGCGTTGTCCGGAATTACTGGGCGTAAAGAGCTCGTAGGTGGTTTGTCGCGTTGTTCGTGAAAACCGGGGGCTTAACCCTCGGCGTGCGGGCGATACGGGCAGACTAGAGTACTGCAGGGGAGACTGGAATTCCTGGTGTAGCGGTGGAATGCGCAGATATCAGGAGGAACACCGGTGGCGAAGGCGGGTCTCTGGGCAGTAACTGACGCTGAGGAGCGAAAGCGTGGGGAGCGAACAGGATTAGATACCCTGGTAGTCCACGCCGTAAACGGTGGGTACTAGGTGTGGGTTTCCTTCCTTGGGATCCGTGCCGTAGCTAACGCATTAAGTACCCCGCCTGGGGAGTACGGCCGCAAGGCTAAAACTCAAAGGAATTGACGGGGGCCCGCACAAGCGGCGGAGCATGTGGATTAATTCGATGCAACGCGAAGAACCTTACCTGGGTTTGACATGCACAGGACGCGTCTAGAGATAGGCGTTCCCTTGTGGCCTGTGTGCAGGTGGTGCATGGCTGTCGTCAGCTCGTGTCGTGAGATGTTGGGTTAAGTCCCGCAACGAGCGCAACCCTTGTCTCATGTTGCCAGCGGGTAATGCCGGGGACTCGTGAGAGACTGCCGGGGTCAACTCGGAGGAAGGTGGGGATGACGTCAAGTCATCATGCCCCTTATGTCCAGGGCTTCACACATGCTACAATGGCCGGTACAAAGGGCTGCGATGCCGTAAGGTTAAGCGAATCCTTTTAAAGCCGGTCTCAGTTCGGATCGGGGTCTGCAACTCGACCCCGTGAAGTCGGAGTCGCTAGTAATCGCAGATCAGCAACGCTGCGGTGAATACGTTCCCGGGCCTTGTACACACCGCCCGTCACGTCATGAAAGTCGGTAACACCCGAAGCCAGTGGCCTAACCCTTTGGGAGGGAGCTGTCGAAGGTGGGATCGGCGATTGGGACGAAGTCGTAACAAGGTAGCCGTACCGGAAGGTGCGGCTGGATCACCTCCTTTCTAAGGAGCACCACGAAAAGCACTCCAATTGGTGGGGTGCGAGCCGTGAGGGGTTTCCGCCTGTAGTGGGCGGGATCCGGGTGCACAACAGCAAATGATTGCCAGACACACTATTGGGCCCTGAGACAACACTCGGCCAGTCCGTGTGGTGTCCCTCCATCTTGGTGGTGGGGTGTGGTGTTTGAGTATTGGATAGTGGTTGCGAGCATCTAAACGGATGCGTTGCCGGCAACGGTCGCGTGTTCGTTGAAATGTGTAATTTCTTCTTTGGTTTTTGTGTGTAAGTAAGTGTTTAAGGGCGCATGGTGGATGCCTTGGCATCGAGAGCCGATGAAGGACGTGGGAGGCTGCGATATGCCTCGGGGAGCTGTCAACCGAGCATTGATCCGAGGATTTCCGAATGGGGAAACCCAGCACGAGTGATGTCGTGTTACCCGCATCTGAATATATAGGGTGCGGGAGGTAACGCGGGGAAGTGAAACATCTCAGTACCCGTAGGAGAAGAAAACAATTGTGATTCCGTTAGTAGTGGCGAGCGAACGCGGAACAGGCTAAACCGCATGCATGGATAACCGGGTAGGGGTTGTGTGTGCGGGGTTGTGGGATTGATATGTCTCAGCTCTACCTGGCTGAGGGGTAGTCAGAAAGTGTCGTGGTTAGCGGAAGTGGCCTGGGACGGCCCGCCGTAGACGGTGAAAGCCCGGTACGCGAAAACCCGGCACCTACCTTGTATCAACACCCGAGTAGCAGCGGGCCCGTGGAATCTGCTGTGAATCTGCCGGGACCACCCGGTAAGCCTAAATACTTCTCGATGACCGATAGCGGATTAGTACCGTGAGGGAATGGTGAAAAGTACCCCGGGAGGGGAGTGAAATAGTACCTGAAACCGTGTGCCTACAAGCCGTCAGAGCCTCCTTGTGGGGTGATGGCGTGCCTTTTGAAGAATGAGCCTGCGAGTCAGGGACACGTCGCGAGGTTAACCCGTGCGGGGTAGCCGCAGCGAAAGCGAGTCTGAATAGGGCGCATCCCCTTTGGGGTGTAGTGGCGTGTTCTGGACCCGAAGCGGAGTGATCTACCCATGGCCAGGGTGAAGCGCGGGTAAGACCGCGTGGAGGCCCGAACCCACTTAGGTTGAAGACTGAGGGGATGAGCTGTGGGTAGGGGTGAAAGGCCAATCAAACTCCGTGATAGCTGGTTCTCCCCGAAATGCATTTAGGTGCAGCGTTACGTGTTTCACCACGGAGGTAGAGCTACTGGATG
Source organism: Mycobacterium sp. E2497 (assembly GCF_001668695.1). Taxonomy (NCBI): domain Bacteria; kingdom Bacillati; phylum Actinomycetota; class Actinomycetes; order Mycobacteriales; family Mycobacteriaceae; genus Mycobacterium; species Mycobacterium sp. E2497. The sequence goes on along the minus strand of NZ_LZKD01000231.1, from coordinate 11,523 downwards.
GCCGATGGGCCCTACTAGGTTACTGACGTCAGCCAAACTCCGAATGCCGTGGTGTATAGCGTGGCAGTGAGACGGCGGGGGATAAGCTCCGTGCGTCGAGAGGGAAACAGCCCAGATCGCCGGCTAAGGCCCCTAAGCGTGTGCTAAGTGGAAAAGGATGTGCAGTCGCAGAGACAACCAGGAGGTTGGCTTAGAAGCAGCCACCCTTGAAAGAGTGCGTAATAGCTCACTGGTCAAGTGATTGTGCGCCGATAATGTAGCGGGGCTCAAGCACACCGCCGAAGCCGCGGCAACCGTAAGGTTGGGTAGGGGAGCGTCCCCCATGCAGCGAAGCTACCGGGTAACCGTGTGGTGGAGTTTGGGGGAGTGAGAATGCAGGCATGAGTAGCGATAAGGCAAGTGAGAACCTTGCCCGCCGTAAGACCAAGGGTTCCTGGGCCAGGCCAGTCCGCCCAGGGTGAGTCGGGACCTAAGGCGAGGCCGACAGGCGTAGTCGATGGACAACGGGTTGATATTCCCGTACCCGTGTGTGGGCGTCCCTGACGAATCAGCGGTACTAACCACCCAAATGGTGGTCTATCAATCCCTTCGGGGTGCGAGGATCGCCGGCTGCGTGGGACCTTCGCTGGTAGTAGTCAAGCAATGGGGTGACGCAGGAAGGTAGCCGTACCAGTCAGTGGTAATACTGGGGCAAGCCCGTAGGGAGAGCGATAGGTAAATCCGTCGCTCATTAATCCTGAGAGGTGATGCATAGCCGATTGAGGCGAATTCGGTGATCCTCTGCTGCCAAGAAAAGCCTCTAGCGAGCACACACACGGCCCGTACCCCAAACCGACACAGGTGGTCAGGTAGAGCATACCAAGGCGTACGAGATAACTATGGTTAAGGAACTCGGCAAAATGCCCCCGTAACTTCGGGAGAAGGGGGGCCGAAATACTGTGAACACCCTTGCGGTGGGAGCGGGATTCGGCCGCAGAAACCAGTGGGTAGCGACTGTTTACTAAAAACACAGGTCCGTGCGAAGTCGCAAGACGATGTATACGGACTGACGCCTGCCCGGTGCTGGAAGGTTAAGAGGACCCGTTAACCGTAAGGTGAAGCGGAGAATTTAAGCCCCAGTAAACGGCGGTGGTAACTATAACCATCCTAAGGTAGCGAAATTCCTTGTCGGGTAAGTTCCGACCTGCACGAATGGCGTAACGACTTCCCAACTGTCTCAACCATAGACTCGGCGAAATTGCACTACGAGTAAAGATGCTCGTTACGCGCGGCAGGACGAAAAGACCCCGGGACCTTCACTACAACTTGGTATTGGTGTTCGGTACGGTTTGTGTAGGATAGGTGGGAGACTGTGAAACCTCAACGCCAGTTGGGGCGGAGTCGTTGTTGAAATACCACTCTGATCGTATTGGACACCTAACGTCGAACCCTTATCGGGTTCACGGACAGTGCCTGGCGGGTAGTTTAACTGGGGCGGTTGCCTCCTAAAATGTAACGGAGGCGCCCAAAGGTTCCCTCAACCTGGACGGCAATCAGGTGTTGAGTGTAAGTGCACAAGGGAGCTTGACTGCGAGACTTACAAGTCAAGCAGGGACGAAAGTCGGGACTAGTGATCCGGCACCCCCGAGTGGAAGGGGTGTCGCTCAACGGATAAAAGGTACCCCGGGGATAACAGGCTGATCTTCCCCAAGAGTCCATATCGACGGGATGGTTTGGCACCTCGATGTCGGCTCGTCGCATCCTGGGGCTGGAGCAGGTCCCAAGGGTTGGGCTGTTCGCCCATTAAAGCGGCACGCGAGCTGGGTTTAGAACGTCGTGAGACAGTTCGGTCTCTATCCGCCGCGCGCGTCAGAAACTTGAGGAAACCTGTCCCTAGTACGAGAGGACCGGGACGGACGAACCTCTGGTATACCAGTTGTCCCACCAGGGGCACCGCTGGATAGCCACGTTCGGACAGGATAACCGCTGAAAGCATCTAAGCGGGAAACCTTCTCCAAGATCAGGTTTCTCACCCTTTTAGAGGGATAAGGCCCCCCGCAGACCACGGGATCGATAGGCCAGACCTGGAAGCTCAGCAATGAGTGCAGGGAACTGGCACTAACCGGCCGAAAACTTACCAACACACAATCGCAACCACTTTCCATTTCCAGCGGCAATAGCCGCGGAAACTTGGACACCACACCCCCCACCGAAACCAAATTTAAATAGAGTTACGGCGGCCACAGCGACAGGGAAACGCCCGGTCCCATTCCGAACCCGGAAGCTAAGCCTGTCAGCGCCGATGATACTGCCCATGCGGGTGGAAAAGTAGGACACCGCCGAACATACACAAAAACACCCCCGGCGACGGGGGTGTTTTTGCATTTACGGCGCCGGCGATTTCTAGTCGAACAATGTCAAAGTCGCATTCGCGGATGCGTGTTTTCTCTCCAACCCGAGCAACGTTTGCTTTCGCTCGAGGCCGCCGCCGTAACCGGTGAGGCTGCCGTTGGCGCCGATCACTCGATGGCAGGGAACGACAATCGCAATGGGGTTGTGGCCGTTGGCCAACCCCACCGCCCGTGCGGAGCCGGGAGCTCCGATCTGGTCCGCAATCTTTCCGTACGACCTCGTTTCGCCATATGGAATTGTTTGTAGCGCCGACCACACTCGCCGCTGGAAATCGGAGCCGCGGAGCTCGAATTCGAAATCGAAGTCGGTCAGCTCGCCGGCGAAGTAGGCGTCGAGTTGCTCGGTGGCCTCTTGGAATGCGGCCGGGTTCGGTGTCCAGCCGGTCCGGCTGGGTTCGTAGGTCTGGTCGACCATCCGAAGCATGGTCAAAACGGAGTCCTGTCCCGCCAACGTCAGCGGCCCGACCGGGCTTTCGATGGTGCGGTACTCGATCATGCTGTCTCCTTTTGGGGCTCCTGTGGTGGCCATTGGTTAACCGGATGCTCGAGGGTGGTCCAAAGGTACTGGGTCGCGTACGAGCGCCAGGGGCGCCAGCGGGTGCCATGCGTGACCAGCGCCCCTTCGTCCGTCGGCAAGCCCAGCTGTCTGGCGGCCGAGCGAAGGCCAAGGTCGGTGGCGGGGAAGGCATCTGGGTCACCGAGACCGCGCATGGCAATCACCTCTGCGGTCCAGGGGCCTACCCCGGGCAGATCCAGCAATTGCCTGCGGGAGGCTTCCCAGTCGCTCCCGCTGTCCAGGACGATACTGCCGTCGGCGAGGCCGGCGACCAATGCGCTCAGGGTCCGTTGGCGGGCTTTGGGGACCGCCAAGTGGACCGGGTCGATCTCGGCGAGCTGCTCCACCGACGGGAAAGTATGCGTCAACCCGCCGTCCGGGTCCGCGATCGGGTGCCCGTAGGCGGCGACCAGGCGGCCGGCGTGCGTGCTCGCCGCTTTGGTCGAGACCTGTTGGCCCAGAACCGCGCGCACGGCCAGCTCGGCCTCGTCGACAGTGCGGGGGATGCGTTGTCCGGGTGCCTTTACGATCGCGGGACGCAGGCCGGGGTCACCGGCGAGCGCCTCGTCCACCGCTTCGGGATCGGCGTCGAGATCGAGCAGCCGCCGGCAGCGGGCGATCGCCGTTGTGAGGTCGCGAAAGTCATCGAGCGTGAGCACGCAGCGGACGTGATCGACGGCCGGTGTCAGCGTGACGACGGCGCTGCCGACCGGCAGGCGAAGGGTGCGTCGATAGGCGCCATCGCGAACTTCCTCACAACCGGGCACTGTGCTGGCGGCCAAGTGGCCGAAGACTCCCTCGTAGGCGAACGGGGTGCGAACCGGCAGGCGAAGGCACACCGTTCCCGCCGAAGCGGCGCCCGACCCGGGCCGGGCGGCCGCCAGCCGGCGCAGTTCCGTCGGCGTGTTCTCGAAGACCAGGCGCACGGTGTCGTTGAACTGGCGGATGCTGGAAAACCCCGACGCGAAGGCGACGTCGCCGAACGGCAAAGCCGTGGTCTCGATCAGCAGGCGAGCGGTCTGCGCTCGCTGGGCGCGGGCCAGCGCGAGCGGGCCGGCACCCACTTCGGCCTGCAACAGCCGCTCCAGCTGGCGGGTGGTATAGCCGAGGTGGGCTGCCAGACCGCCGACACCCTCGCGGTCCACCGTGCCGTCGGCGATGAGCCGCATCGTCCGCGCGACGACGTCGCCGCGTACGTTCCATTCCGGTGAACCCGGCGACGCGTCGGGGCGGCACCGTTTGCAGGCCCGGAACCCCGCGCGCTGAGCGGCCGCCGCGGTCGGGTAGAACCGCACGTTGCGGGCGAACGGCGGCCGCACCGGGCAGCTGGGGCGGCAATAGATGCGGGTGGTCAGGACCGCCGTGACGAACCAGCCGTCGAACCGGGCGTCCTTGGACTGGACGGCGCGGTAGCAACGTTCGAGGTCGTCATGCACGCTTCAAGACTTACACCCACCGACTGACAAAACTGGCGGAAAAACGACATCGTAGTGCGGGGCGCTGGCGGCCCGGGCGCGGCTCGGGTGGTCAGACGCTGAATAGCTGGGTGATCTTGGTGCAGAGCTGCCAGACCCCGTACGCGAACGGGACGGCCACCCACAGCCAGGGGAGTATGAGGACGAGACTGACGCGCCGGCCGGGAGTGTCCGCCGTCGGTGTGGTCATGGTTGCCTTTCGGGCTGTCGGGGGGACGTCGTCTCGGCTGCCGACGAGGTGTCGTCGGACCATGCTTCCCGGTAATGTTTCTCGGCTACCGGCCTGATCAGCTCGTTGCAAACCACGCCGAGAACCAACAGGGCGATCATCACCGCGAATGACACGGTGTACAGCTCCGGGCCGTGTTTGCCGGCCGCCTTCTGCGAGTCCGCAATCGCGTTGACGGTGAGTGGGCCTAACACGCCCGCAACCGACCACGCGGTCAACAACCTGCCGTGGATGGCACCGACCTCGAAGACGCCGAACAGGTCACGCAGGTAAGCAGGAACCGTCGAGAACCCCGCGCCGTAGAACGACAGGATCAGCAGCGTGCACAGCAGGAACACAATTTTGTTGGAGTTGGTCGTCAGGAGCAGCGTCAGATACAGAAGGGCGCCGCCGCCCAGATAGAGCCGGTAGATCGCCTTGCGGCCCACCAGGTCCGACAACGATGACCAGCCGATGCGGCCGAGCATGTTGGCCAGCGAAAGCAGCGCGACGTACCCGGCGGCCGCGGAAGCCAGCACGGCCGCACTGGGAGCGGCCGGAAAGAAGTCCTGGTAGATCGGTGACGCCTTCTCCAGAATGCCGATCCCGGCGGTCACGTTGAAACACAGCACCGCCCACAAGAGCCAGAACTGGGGCGTCTTGATCGCGTTCGCCGCCGCCACGCCGGCGACGCTGGCCGACGATACGGTCTTGTCCGGCTTGGGTTTCCAGCCGTTGGGCGCCCATCCGGGTGCGGGCACCCGGATCAGCACGCACCCCATCGACATGAACACCGCGTAGGTGCAGCCCATCACCAGGAAGGTCTTGGCGACACCCGCACTGCTGTTTCTTCCGAACGCGGCGAGAAGGCTGTTGGTCCACGGCGACGCGATCAGCGCTCCGCCGCCGAAGCCCATGATTGCCAGGCCGGTGGCCATGCCCGGGCGGTCGGGGAACCACTTGATCAACGTGGACACCGGAGAGATGTAGCCGATACCCAGCCCGACGCCACCAACCACGCCATAGCCCAACAAGACGATCCAGTACTGACGGACCGAAACTCCCAATCCCGCAATCAGCAGCCCGCCGCAGAAGCAGACGGTGGCAACGAACATCGCCCAGCGGGGCCCGTAGTGGTCGACGCGGGTGCCGAAAGCCGCAGCCGACACTCCCAGCATCACGATGCCGATGGTGAAGGGCATGGCGCTGGCCGTACCGGAGACATGTAGCGATTTCTCCAGCGGGATCTTGAAGACGCTCCACGCGTAAACCGAGCCGATGGCCAGATGGATCGACAGCGCGGCGGGGGGAACCAGCCAGCGGCTCCATCCCGGCCTTGCGACGATCCTCGCACGGTCCAGCAGTCCATTGGTTGTCACGATGCACCCTTCTCAGGTCGCCCGGCCGACGCCTTGGCCCGTCGCAACTATCGTTGCGGGTGGATCTGCGGGTCAATTCACGATCTTCTATCGCTCAATAGAGGAAATGTATTGACCCAGAAGGGTTTTGGCACACCGTGCAAGATGCACTATATCGGCTCGTGTGGTATGCGCGGCCGAACGAGACCTGTCCGGACGAGCACCGCAGACGCAGATCTACGACGTGAGTGGTGCGTGGGTGCCCGCGTAGGCCCTACGCGGGCACCGCCTTGCGCCATGGCGCTATGACGCCGGTGGGACCGGCGTCATAGCGCGTGAGGCCTACGGGCTGGGAGGGGTCCCGACGCAGACGCCACCGGCGCAGGCGCCCGCGCCGCCGGGGCCGGCAGATGCCCCCGCGCCCGGCACACCCGCGCTGGCCCCGCCGGGTCCGGCGCCGGCGCCGGACCCACCCGGTCCGGCGGTCGTGGCACCGCCGGGCCCGGTCTCGGGCCCCCCGCCACCCGGGGCGGCAGTAGTGGTCGCGGCCGGGGGGGTCGTGGTGACGCTGGTCGGCGTCGTGACCGTGGTGGTGACCGTCGACGTCGTCGGATTCTTGTTGTTGCTCGAGCCGCAACCCGCTGTCAGCGAACTCAAGGCGATGGCCGCCGCGACGCCCGCGGCGAGGGAAACACGGCGGGCTGTTGTACTACCGGGCATGTCAACACCAAATCTCTATGAGGGGCGATGTCCTTAATCCCGTTACCCACTCGGGCCGAAAATCAATCGCGTCACGCAGGCGAGTCGGCGGGCGAAGCCAACCGGGTGGGGCGCTCGTGTCCGCGAAGCGTCACGGTCTCACCCAAACTCCAACGGGCGCGTTCCTTCTCGCTCGCGCCCTCCAGCGCGCCGGCCGTCGCAAGCAGCCGGCCGGGGTGTGACTTGGCCAGCTCGCACAGGCGGGCCGCCTCGTTGACCGGCCCCCCGATCACGGTGTACTCGAAGCGTTCCCTGGCGCCGACGTTGCCGGCGACCACTTGCCCCGCCGCCACACCGATACCGGCCTGGCACTCGGGCATTTCGTTGTCGAGCCGCTCGGCGATGGCGCGCGCGGTGGCCAGCGCCTCGTCTTCCGGACGGTCCAGATGATTGGGGGCTCCGAAGATGGCCAGCGTCGCGTCGCCCTCGAACTTGTTGACCAGGCCGCAGTGTCGGTCCACTTCCTCGACGACGATGCCAAAAAATTGGTTGAGCACCGAAACGACTTCGGCCGGAGGCCGGCTGGTCACCAGTTGGGTAGACCTGACGATGTCGATGAATACGACTGCGACATGGCGTTCTTCGCCGCCCAGCTGCGGCCGCTCGCGTTCCGCGGCGAGGGCGACCTCGCGCCCGACGTGCCGTCCGAAGAGGTCGCGGACGCGTTCGCGCTCGCGCAGCCCGTCGACCATCGCGTTGAAACCGCGTTGGAGCTCACCGAGTTCGGTGCCGTCGAAAACGACGAGATCGCCCCGCAGATCACCGCGCTCTACGCGGCGCAATGCCGTACGGACCACGCGCACCGGAGTTGCGGTGAGCCAGGCCAGGATCCACATCAAGAGGCAACCGAAGATCACCGTGGCCATCGACACGATCAACACGCCGACCGCGAACTCGGTCTCGGTCAGGTTCCGCATCAGGGCCTGGAAGCCCGCGAGAAAGGCGATGCCGAGCACGGGCAGGCCGGACCCGAGGAACCAGACCACCATCGTCCGGCCCATGATCCCGGCCGAGAAACGTCGTGGCGGTGGCCCCGCCTCCAGTGCCTGCGCTGCGACGGGGCGCAGGGCGAACTCGGCGATCAGATAGCTGGCGGTGGCCACCAAGATGCCGCAGATGCCCACCGCGATGAGAAACCGCGGGATGAACAGCGTGTTGACCAGGCCGTAGAGCATTGTGTAGACCACCGCGCCGACACCCCACAGGATGAGGTCGAAGCGGGCGATCCGCCATGGGGCCAGGAAGGTGTTGCGCTCGTCTTCCGCGTTCGGCGAGCGCTCCTCGATCGCCCAGCGCAGCGAGAACACCGTCCGGCGGGTGATCCAATAGGTGCCCACCGCCAGGGCCAACACGATGTAGGCCGGTGAGACCCCGAACGTAATCCAGGCAGGCGCGTCGTGGAAGATGCTTGGCTGCGGGATGGCGACTATCACCAGCAGCAGCGCCACCACGATACCGATCAGGTTGGCGCCAAGGACCAGCACGGTCAGGATGAGCTGGATGCGGATGCGGCGCCGTCGCTGGCTCTCGGTGACTCGGCCCAGCAGCAGGGAGCCGTACGCCGGGGTCTCCGGTAGCCGGCCGCTCTGACGGGTGACCGTCTCGAGCACCCGGCCGATGCGTTTTGCCAAGCTCTGGTTGGCCGACATGGTGGCGTCAGCCTAATTTGTCGGCCACGCTCTAAGGTGAGTCGGGTGCGTCTAGTCATAGCCCAGTGCACTGTGGACTACGTCGGCCGGCTGACCGCGCATCTTCCGTCGGCGCGCAGGTTGCTGTTGTTCAAGGCGGACGGCTCGGTCAGCGTGCACGCCGACGACCGCGCCTACAAGCCGCTGAACTGGATGAGTCCGCCCTGCTGGCTCAGCGAGGAGGCCGGTGATCCGGCGCCCGTGTGGGTGGTACAGAACAAGGCCGGCGAACAGTTGCGCATCACGGTCGAGGTGGTCGAGCACGACTCCAGCCACGACCTCGGCGTTGACCCCGGCTTGGTCAAGGACGGCGTCGAAGCCCACCTGCAGGCGTTGCTCGCCGAGCACGTGCAACTGCTCGGCGAGGGTTACACGCTGGTTCGTCGCGAATACATGACCGCGATCGGGCCGGTCGACCTGCTCTGCCGTGACGAGCAGGGCGGTTCCGTCGCGGTGGAGATCAAGCGGCGGGGGGAGATCGACGGCGTCGAGCAGCTCACCCGCTACCTCGAGTTGCTCAATCGCGACAGCGTGCTGGCACCGGTGAAGGGGGTGTTCGCGGCCCAGCAGATCAAGCCGCAAGCGCGCACGCTCGCCACCGACCGGGGGATCCGTTGCATCACATTGGATTACGACAAGATGCGCGGAATGGACAGCGACGAATACCGGCTGTTTTGAGCCTCGCGGCTAGGCTGGCGGCATGGCCCGGCGTCGTACACCGCCACGTCGGCGGCGCCCGTCACCTTCGCCGCCGGCGCCGCTCCGGGTGGAGACCGGGCCGGACGGCCACGAGTACGAGGTGCGTCCCGTCGCGGCGGTCCGAGCGGTCAAGACCTACCGCTGTCCCGGTTGCGATCACGAAATACGCGCGGGCACAGCTCATCTGGTGGTCTGGCCGACTGATCCGACCCTCGGAGGGGCCGACGATCGACGCCATTGGCATGCCTCGTGCTGGACCCACCGCGCCACGCGCGGGCCTACCCGGAAGTGGTCCTGACCGCTGAGCCTCAGGTGGCCGGTTCGACCAACTCGATGAGAACGCCGCCGGCGTCCTTGGGGTGGATGAAGTTGATCCGCGAGTTTGCCGTACCGCGGCGGGGCGCATCGTAGAGGAGCCGGATGTCCTGAGAGCGCAGGTGCTCGATCACGCTGTCGAGGTCGCTCACCCGGACGGCCATCTGTTGGATGCCGGGCCCGCGCTTGTCGATGAACTTGGCGATGGTCGAGGAGTCGTCGATCGGTGCCATCAACTGGATCTGAGCGGTACCGGCCGGGGCGCCCGGCACGGACAGCATGGCCTCGCGGATTCCCTGCTCCTCGTTGACTTCCTCGTGTGCGACGATCATGCCGAGGTGGTCGTGATACCACGCGATGGCCGCGTCCAGGTCGGCGACTGCGATGCCGACGTGATCGATCGCCGTCACCAGCGCGGTGGCCAGGACCTGACGGGCGTCAACTTGATCGGTCGTCATCACATAAAGGTAACCTGGCGGCAAAGATTGCGCTTCTCCGGGAGGCCAAATCGGCCGTCCAGGGGAGCGTTAGTAGCCCTTAGGAGAGAGTAATGACGACTTCGGTGATCGTTGCTGGAGCGCGGACGCCGATCGGCAAGCTGATGGGTTCGTTGAAGGATTTCTCGGCCAGCGATCTGGGGGCCATTGCCATCGCAGGCGCGCTCGAGAAGGCCAACGTGCCCGCCTCCGCGGTCGAGTACGTGATCATGGGCCAGGTGCTGACGGCGGGGGCCGGCCAGATGCCGGCCCGCCAGGCGGCCGTGGCGGCCGGCATCGGCTGGGACGTTCCGGCGCTGACCATCAACAAGATGTGCCTGTCCGGCATCGACGCGATCGCGCTCGCCGACCAGCTGATCCGCGCCGGGGAGTTCGACGTGGTGGTGGCCGGCGGGCAGGAGTCCATGACCAAGGCGCCGCATTTGCTGATGGACAGCCGGGCGGGCTACAAGTACGGCGACGTCACGGTCCTGGACCACATGGCCTACGACGGCCTGCACGACGTGTTCACCGACCAGCCGATGGGCGCGCTCACCGAGCAACGCAATGACGTGGACAAGTTCACTCGCGAGGAGCAGGACGAGTTCGCTGCGCGGTCGCATCAGAAGGCGGCCGCGGCGTGGAAGGACGGCGTCTTCGCCGACGAAGTGGTGCCGGTCAACATTCCGCAGCGCAAGGGTGATCCGCTGCAGTTCACCGAGGACGAGGGGATCCGCGCCAACACCACCGTCGAGTCCCTGTCGGGCCTCAAGCCGGCATTCCGTCGCGACGGCACCATCACCGCCGGTTCGGCGTCTCAGATCTCCGACGGGGCGGCGGCCGTGGTGGTGATGAGCAAGGCCAAGGCGGAAGAGCTCGGGCTGACCTGGCTGGTAGAAATCGGTGCACACGGCGTCGTGGCCGGACCGGACTCGACCCTGCAGTCGCAGCCGGCCAACGCGATCAAGAAGGCGCTCGGCCGCGAGGGCATCTCCGCCGACCAGCTCGACGTGGTGGAGATTAACGAGGCGTTCGCGGCGGTCGCTTTGGCTTCGACCCGCGAACTCGGCCTCGATCCCGACATCGTCAACGTCAACGGCGGGGCGATCGCCGTCGGGCATCCGATCGGCATGTCGGGCGCGCGGATAACACTGCATGTGGCGCTGGAACTGGCCCGCCGGGGCTCCGGCTACGGCGTCGCCGCCCTGTGCGGCGCGGGTGGTCAGGGCGACGCCCTGATCCTGCGGGCAAACGCGAAGTAGCCGGTTTCGTCGGCGTGGGTCGACTCTCAACGAGGTTGCTGGGTCGGCCCACGCGGGGACTTTTGTGATCTTCGTCATACATCCTGATCGAGGCCCCTCGGGACTGATTTCCGGTCCGCCGAGGCGCCACCCGGCCGGGTGGATCGGTCGCCGACGCGCATGCCAAACTTGACGTCGTGACGCGTCCGCGACCCTCGATTGGCCCCGCGCTTGCCGGTGCGGTCGACTTGTCCGGCCTCAAGCAGCGGGCCCAGCAGCAGCCGGCCGGCGGCGCACCGGCGGCCGGTGACGGCGGCCCTGGGGTATCCGCAATCACCGAGGCCAATTTCGAGACCGA